>JAGCGE010000176.1 GCA_017649745.1 Clostridiales bacterium
CAACACTCAAAACACAAAACGTTGTTTAAGCATCAGATTCCATAAGATTTACTGATTGTTTCAACCCATTGAACTTGCAATAATGAAGCCATCAAACAAAACGCTAAGGAGGATAAGACCATGACAAACGAAGAAATTTATAAGCTTGATAACGAACAGCTTAACGAAGTAACAGGCGGCAAGTGGGACGAAGAAGGCGGATTCCCTTATGAAGATGGTGTAATTGAAGAAATGGGCGGCAGAACGGCATTCGTATACTTTGATGTTGTCCACAGATCATGCGAATGCGGATACTCAGATGAGTTTGCACACGGCAGAGGCCTGAAAATCGGCACCAAAGTACGTGTCAGAATGGTCCCTGTCAGAACGATAATTACGATCCTTAACTGACCACTGATTCAAAACACGAATAAAAGAAAGGAGCCAGTCACAATGGATAACAATGATAAGATCGTACTGAACGAAGAACAGTTGAAAGCAGTTTCCGGATGCGGCACTATTAAGGATGCGCCATATTGTCCGAAATGCAGAGCCCCCAAAAATCCTATCTATAATTTTTGCGATAAATGCGGCTGGGTATATCACTGCCATGGTTGTGGAGCAGAACTTAGAATTGGCTGTATGTGCAAGGAGTGCGGCTGGACTATCCCTACATGGAACGGCTGATAAATAGCAAGATAAATCTTCCGGCAATGATCAATCGGCCGAAAACCACAAAACAAGGGTTTCAGGAAATCCTGAAACCCTTTTTATTGGTGATCGTGAGCGGATTCGAACCGCTGGCCTACCGCTTAGGAGCGTCAAAAGATCAGCTAAAAACATAGAAAGGATGGGGTTTCCGGGCTTTCCACTTTCTAGTTTAGCCACAGTTTAGCCACTTAAATTCCATTTCAATTGCCATCAAAAGCGATTAGAACGATTAGAAAAAATACATATTTTATTTATATGGTAATAATCCAGGAAACGGCTCATAGGCTTTTCTGACTCGTTTCACCATTTCATTGAAATCGTTTTCACGGATTACCACATCATACTTTCCAATCACGGTTCCAAATGTCATAGTATCTGTCAATCCTGAATAGTTCTTCAAATAAGCAAGCATGTTTTCTTTAGATGCATCCTTACTATAGATTTTCAAGAAGAAATACCCTTCTTGGTCATTAGCAGGATATTTAACTATCTTAAGGCAATCCATATACTTCTGACTGATCAGTTTTCTATAGAAAGCCTCAATTCTCTCTTCTTTGTCCAACATCATAAAATAAACAACACGTTCATCTCCGGGAAAACTCCTCTTAATGTAATTCCTGTATGGAGAGGAACGGAGCCTGCTGACAAGATTGCGATTCACTTCATCTTCAGTATCGCTGTAATAGATCAAGAGTGTGTCATCTATGATTACATTAATGTAGGGACACATATGCTCCTGTTCCATCAAATCGACAAGTTCAACGGCAACAGTCTGCGGTATAACATGAACTTTCAGGTATTCGTTATTCTTAACATCATATAGTGCAGCTCCATCCATGACGATGATAGGATACTTGAGATTAATCTCAGAAAGCGGTTCCAGAACCGATGCAGGAGTTCTCATAGTCGACAATGTGAACTTCATTCCGTCTTCTATCATTCTGTTAAGTTCAACTTTTGAAAATGCGCTCACTTTGTTGTTCTTATCCACAAGGATATCGTCAACACCTGACACAAACAGAGTTTTTCTGTCAGGATTTAAACAAATCCTTAGATTATTGACCATAAGACCGATCAATATACCTATCACGGTATCAAGAAACCTGTTCCAGACAAAACTATAAGGATTAATATCTCCAATATGGTTTATTACAATGCTCAGGAAAACAACACACGAAAAATATGATGCCTGCTTTTTGTGAATAAGTACGGTCGTATAAATAACCAATAGAACTCCCAAAAATATACATAGTGTTTTCCAGTAAATACTGTCAGCCATAACAGCAGGCGAACACGGATAAAGGAGAAGATAGATCAGTCCGAATACAGCTCCTACAACAGTCCCTGTCATTCTCTGTGACGCATTTGAGATTGTATTATTGCGGTACATCTGTATACACCAGAGTGCAGCAAGCTGCGAATAAAAAACCATGCCGTTCTCGCCGCGCAAAAGATTTACGATCATGCACAATGAGACAGCTATAGCTGACTTTATAATACGCATTCCTATTCCGGGAATATCTGCCTTATGCTTTATCATCAACTGTTCAATCATTCATCACCAAGTATCTTTATTACAGCCGTATTAGCATAAGTCAGTGGTTCATTGTGAATAAAGAAAACAACACCATTTACCGGAGCATATAATGTCTCTGTCAAAAAACCTTCATATGGATCAATAATATGTGCCAACGGCTTCCCGGCATTAACCTTTTCGCCGGCTTGTACGAGTGGTTCAAAAAGACCTGATTTTGCAGTTCTTACAGAAATAAATTCTGTATCTTGTATTGTTCTGATATTCTTTTCCCCAATAGCACCGTATTTGATCATTCCGTTATTGGACATAAAATTCATTACTGATAAGACAGCCTGTCCGGCTCCGGTGCTGCTGATACTTGATGTTGTGTTAGTGTATAAAGAAAATGCAGACGTATCCCACACCTGCCAATTATAATTCAGTGTAGCCGTATCATAAGGTCTTACCGTTCTTTCAACAATATATTTAAGACCGAATTTCTCAGCATCTTCTTTTTTTGTATATCCTTCCTTCATATACCTAATATGGGGAACAAAATCACCTGGCATATAAAACGAAGTAAACTGAATTCCGTATTTATAATCCTTAATCTCTCTGAAAACACCGTCAGCTATTCTCTGTGTAGTCTCACCGAGGTTATATCCCGGAAACATTCTGTTGATATCGGTATTGTCCGTCGACCAGAATCGTTTCTGAATATTCATTGAATAAGGATTTATAGACGGAATTATAAGTATCTTATATCCATCATATATTCTTCCTTCCTCTTCAAGCTGTTTCATCTTCTTTACGAGCTGCGCGCAACAATATATCTGCTGCACTTCATTTCCTCTGGAACTTCCAACAATACAAACAGCTTTTTCACCCTGTCCGAATTCAAAACCCGTTATGCGAAAATCATCACGGTACATTCCTTTGATCTCGTAAATTACTTTTCTATTCACAGGATCATACCTTCTCTCTTAATATTCTTCCCATCAAAGAGCCTTCGTCCACTATCGGATAGTCTCTTATTGTAAAAAGCATTCCTTCATGCGGAGCTCTTACCTCGTCAAGCACTTGACCGAGCAATGGATCGACTATTCTTCCAACCAGATCTCCTTTATTCAATCTGGCGCCGTGTTTTACTTCAGGAACAAATAGACCGCTCGCTGAAGCATTCAAATAACACACGTCATCCGGATCAGTGGAAACAACCGGCTCCCGCACTTCAGGAGTATCACCTTTCCATATTCCCAATTCTTTCATCAGATTAAAAATGCCGATTACAAGCTGATCCCCATATTCTTTAGTAAGACGCATACCGACACCCATCTCGACTACAAGCACCGGTGTGCCTATACTGTTTAAACTGTGTGCAAATGTTGCCTCAAGAACGGTACTTGCGCCGTGCACCCATATAAAATCAACATTTGCATGTTTTGCGAGCGGCAAAAGCATGTCTGCATGAAGTTCGTTTATCCTGATCTGCGGAATCTCCGTCAAGTATATGTTGCTGGCATGTATATCCAATACGCAATCAGAACCGGCAACATCATTCATAATTCCTGCGGCCATATATTCAGTCATGTTACCGTCTATATTGCCCGGAAACAATCTATTCATATCAAGATCAAAGGCAGGTATACCTCTGGTAATCGAATCGATACCCAAAGGATTCATTGCAGGATAGATATCAACAATTCCTGAGAGTTTATCCTTTTGCTCATATATCTGTCTTTGTAACTCATAACAAACATACTGACCTTCTAATTCATCACCGTGAATTCCGGTAACTATGCTGATCCTTTTCCTTGATTCGAGATCAACTCCGCCGTCCGGAACAATACGGTTTTTCTTGATGATCAGTTTCTCATCAACAGGAAGACCCACTGATGTTACTATCTCTACCATATCCGTCTCCTTAATAGTACTTATCTACTGTTACGCTTATTTCCTGAGTCTGCGATCCTCCGCCCCACATAACACCTCTGTTAATAGCACAGTCAAATGCATCCCTGCCCATACCAAGCTTGATATATTCGTCCGACACTTCGACATTATGAGTTGGATCGAAAGCTATGAAACTCCCGTTACATACTGCTTCGACCCATGAATGACTTTCGCCTTCGCCAACGATCAATCCACATACA
>JAGCGE010000177.1 GCA_017649745.1 Clostridiales bacterium
ACGATGAAGTTGAGCAGCAGAACTCAGTTGGCTGATATTCAGTTAAAGAATATGCTTGTTATTGGGGAACGAAAGTTCCCCAATTTTTTTGTGCAAAATACTACTTTTTATGATGACGTATTCGCCGATACGACGATGTCGTTTTAATTGAATTATCAGTGTTTTTGTGGTAGATTTATTAGGTGTTCGTGGCGTTTTTTCGCGGTACGGATATAAATCTGTTTTGGTTTGGTTTTTGGGATATATGAGGAAACTTGAGTGTATTTCTGTTGATACTCAGAATGTTATGGCGGATCCGCTCGAATTTGAGCTTTCCGATCTGGAATTGCGCGTGATCAGGAATCTTGCCGATAATGGTTTTTTGATCCCGTATTATGTTGATTTCAATGACACTTTTGCTCTTCTCTATACTTTTGAAGGTTATTCACGTTTGAGTGATGTACTTGGAAGTATAGATATGGATGAATGGAAAGCTTGTATGATGAAGCTTTTCGAGTGTGTGGAGATAATCGAGAACAACGGTTTCTTGAATGTTTGTAATCTGTGTATCGATCCGGATTACGTTTATTATGATACCGCCAATAAGAAGACGGTCTTTCTGTATCTTCCGGTGAACGGAGCGTTCTTTTTCGATGATGCCAGAGAGTTCACGAATTCGCTCAGACTTTTTATTAGACGTACAGGTGAAGAGACGGGACTTCTCGACAGTGTGATCAGAGCGGTCCTGGCTGACGCCAATTCTGATAAGCAGAGACTTAAGAAGGCTGTATCCGACTTTAAGCCGTTCAAGAATAATACAAGTGTCGAGCCTCAGGCTCAGAAGAAGAACGGAATACTTTCCGGATTTGGATTTAAGAAGACACCTGCACCGAAGAAGAAGGTGGCAAGTGAATCTGCGCCTCCTGTTATTCAGGTTCAGGGCGGAGCTACTGAGATATTGGAAGAGGGAGCTATCGGATTCGCGCTCGTTTATAAGGGAAATGATTATCCGCTCAGGATGGAGATCAAGAGGAAGGAGAGCGTTATCGGTAAGCAGAAGGAAACTGTCGATCACGTGATCCCGTTCTCTAAGGCAGTAAGCCGTGTTCATTGTATGGCGGGCTTCAATAACGGAGAAGCAACTATTAAGGATCTTGGTAGTTCTAACGGAACTTTTGTTAACGGCAGAAGGCTCGAGAGAGAAGAGACTGCTGTCATAAGAGAAGGCGATATTGTTAAGATCGCTAATCTGGAATTCTTAGTCGAGGATATTAAAGCATGAGTCAGTTGATTATCGATGTTTATGGTATCTCCGATGCGGGATTGGTTAAAGATGTTAATGAGGATTCATTCGTCTATAAGGTTGCTGATGCAAATGGTAATACCGCAGGACTGTTTGCAGTCGCTGATGGTGTCGGCGGATTGGATGAAGGAGACAGAGCCAGTCAGACATGTATCAGAAGGATAAATCGCTGGTGGGAATCTGAGCTTACGAGATATTCGAATGGTGAAGGCTCTATCGATGTCAGTGGTCTTAAGGAAGCGATCATGGATTCGAACGATCGTATACTGAGATCATCTGATGACAGAGGTCAGCGATCGGGTACAACACTTACGATGCTCGCGACTCTGAACAACAGTGCGGTTATCGCACATGTAGGAGACAGCAGATGCTACAGGCTTCGTAAGGGATTGATATGGCGTTTTAACAGGATGACCGAAGATCATTCCTGTGAGAGAACCAGGATAGTTGACGGTGTTCCGACAGTCAAGACGCTTCTTACTGACTGTATCGGATTTAAGCAGGATTTCAGACTGGATATATCTGAGGTGGATATCAATGAAGGAGATATCATGTTGCTCTGCAGCGACGGTATCTATAAGACTCAGGGAGATCCGATAATAGAAGCACGAATAAGACATTCCAGAAAAGACAGGGATATGAGGAGCGTCTGCGAGGACCTCGTGGAAGGCGCTAAGAGAAATAAAGAGACTGATAATATTTCCGTGATCGCTTTGTCGGTCAGTTCGTATAATGGGTAATTAAGATGAGAAAGAAAAAGATAGTACTGTTATATCAAGATACAAAATACATCTTGCCGATATTAGCTAAGCTGATCGAGATGTACGATGAGACATGCGATTTTTCTCTTTTCAGCGACTTGGATGTTTTCGAGAAGGAGATAGAGAAAGAATCTGAGATCGATATCTTCATTACGGATAAGGATTATCAGCTCGGCCAGAATGTTAAGCTCAGTGTGCAGAATATCCTTCTGTTCACTGATGAGGATAAGGATGTGTCGGAAGGCACGTCGAAATTGAATGTTCAGTTGATCTATAAATATCTGAGCGTCAAGGAGATCATTAATGAGATCTGCAGCTGTCCTGTTTTAAAGGGCATCGAGGAAGAAGAAGGTATCGTCACGGATATCATCGTAGTATTCTCTCCGATCGGCGGCGCAGGTACTACTACTATGGCACTTGGTCTGTCAGAAGTGCTCACGAATAAGCATAAGAAAACGCTCTATATTAATGTAGGTCAGCTTCAGAATCATGCGTTTAAGTTTAAGGATAAGACACCGCTTGATGATGCTACGGTTAAGAAGTTCAAGGAGACCGATATTGATTTCTATGAGAGCATCAAGTCGAAGATCAGGGAGGAAGGGTTCAGCTATATTCCACCGTTCCCAAGATGCCTGTCATCACTTGATCTTCAGGACAGACATATCGTTCAGGCTATTACGAAGATAAAGGAAGTCGGTATATACGATTACATCGTTATCGATACGGCTTCGGAACTGAACGAATGTAATTCGGAACTTATGGCTGAAGCAGAGCATGTTCTTGTTGTTGGTAAGCCTGATGAGGAGTCACTTTACAAGTTCAAGATATTCCTCCGTGCGATCGACTGTACAGACAAGAACAAGTTCAGGTTCGTCTGCAACCACGTACAGGATGGAACGGCTCTTAAGGATACTCCGTTCGAGACAGACTTCGTTCATCATGACGAGACCTTCCCGAAAAAGAGCATCGCAGATCTCGGAGTGGTAGCGGATATCGAACGATTGGGAATCAGATACATTTAAACTGTCGAGGGGATTATGGCTAATAAAGCAATAGTTAAATTTGTTAATCATAGTGCGGGCTTCGAACTCGATATCGAAGTGCCGCTCGATATTACTGCACAGGATCTGTTCATTTCTCTTAACAGAGGTCTTAAGCTCGGTGTGAATGAGAAGGACAGATACAATTATTTTCTGAAAGCAGATAAGCCGATCGCTTTTTTGAGCGGATCTGAGACACTGGATAAGTTCGGTGTAAGGAACGGCACGATAATCAATTTTGTCAGGAGCGATTACCATGGATAATTATAAGATAGTGATCTCTTCGGGCAATTATTATAAAGAGATCATCCTCGATCCGAGCATGAAGAGATTTGTTATAGGCAATAAGGATGACAGCGATCTTGTGCTGAAATCCGAATCCGATATCAGCGTTGTTCTGGAGTATGAGGAAGAGAACTGGACGGTAAGCTGCGAGGGGGATATCTACTTCCTTTATAGCGGTGTCACCAAGATGATAACAAAGCAGCTCAATCACGGTGATGAGCTTCAGTTCAAGATGGAGAATACCGGCAGAGAGATGTTCAATCTGTCGTTCATGCTGAACTTCATTTTCTATGATAAGAAATACGAACACTCGATCGATATCAGTAACAGCGACCGCGTCATCATCGGACGTGACAGCCGTTACTCGATATTCCTTAAGGATGAGCTCCTGGGTGCTGACTGTGTCGAGATCATCCATGAGCAGGGAAGATATACGATCAAGGATAACAATACGAAGTATGGTGTTTTCGTAAACGGAAGGCTTGTTAATAAGCAGAGGGAACTTCATGAGTATGACTTCATCTTCATACTCGAGTATGCTTTCTATTTCTGCGAGGGCCATCTTTATACGGATCTTTCGGATCAGAATCTGATCGTCGTTAACGGACTTAATGTCGAGACTATATTAGAGCAGAAGAGTACTCTCGAGTATCCTAAGTTCAACCGTAATACGAGAGTCAAGACGCACCTGTCGAATGAGCCTATCGAGATCCTGGATCCTGATGCGGTGCGTGAAGAACCAAAGAAGAACCTGCTTTTGACACTCCTTCCTACAGTAGGTACGCTCGGTGTGTCGATGTTCATGAGAGCGATGCTCTTTAACAGAGGTAAGCAGATCCTGTTCCTCGGTATCGCTATGGTAGGTATGGGTATCATAACTTCTGTTGTAACATTCGTTAACGAGAAGAAATCTTACAAGAGATCCGTTATCGAGCGTGAGACGAAGTATACGGAATATATCAAGAATAAGAGAGTCGAGATCGCCAAGAAGCGTGAGGAAGAGCTCGAGGCTCTTAATGCCATGTACTATTCTCCTGAGCAGGAGCTTCAGATGGTCGAGGACTTCTCCGCTGACCTCTTTAACCGTGATGTCGAAGATGAGGACTTCCTTGATGTAAGACTTGGTACAGGTTTCATCGAAGCTAAGGCCAAGATCAATTACAGAGCAAGAGAGACGCTCGATACTAAAGATGAGCTCGCACTTTTGCCTGAGCAGATCGCTGATGAGTACAAGTACATCTCTAAGGCTCCTATCGTTGTAAGCCTTAACAAGATAAATGCTCTCGGCGTTGTCGGTACTTCCGAAGTAAGACATGCGATACTTCGTAACATGGTAATCGATATCGCTGTACGTCAGCACTACAGTAATACAAAGCTCTACTTCATGTTCCCGGACGAGCAGAAGATGAACTTCCAGTGGGTACGCTATCTGCCTCATCTCGATAATGAGGATATCAATGCGCGTAACATCATAAGCGATAACGAGAGTAAGACATTGATCTTCGATTATCTTTACAAGGTCTTGTCTTATCGTGAGTCTGAGAAGGTTGAATTCCCTAAGATCGTAGTCATCGTCTTTGACAGTGTCGGTCTTCGAAAACATCCTTTGTCCAACTATATCGAGAAAGCCAATACCCTTGGTGCGACATTCGTATTTTTCGAGGAGCTTGAAGAGATGCTTCCGAACGGTTGTGAGAACATCATCAGACTTGATGCGAATGAGAACCGCGGTGAACTTCTCGAGAGCGGCGACTCCAGCGTGAAGCTCGAGTTCGTTTATGATGCGA
This sequence comes from Clostridiales bacterium, assembly GCA_017649745.1. The sequence goes on from JAGCGE010000177.1 coordinate 5,156, forward strand.
TCAACCCTATCGATGCAGAGAAACTCGTCATGAAGCTCGCTCCTGTATATGCTGAGGAGATCAGCCTTGATAACACACTTACCAAGAATATCTCGCTTTTCGAGCTTCTTAAGATCAACAATCCAAAGAAGATCCCAATTGAGTCTAACTGGAACGATTCAAATGTCGTTAAGTCGATGGCGGCTCCGTTAGGCGTAGATGCCAAGAATGAAGTCGTTGCACTCGATATCCACGAGAAATATCACGGACCTCACGGACTTGTAGCAGGTACTACAGGTTCAGGTAAATCTGAGATCCTGCAAAGTTACATACTTTCCATGGCACTTAGATTCCACCCTTATGAAGTAAGTTTCGTTATCATCGACTTTAAAGGTGGTGGTATGGCTAACCAGTTTGCTACATTGCCACACCTTATCGGTGCGATCACTAACATCGATGATCGAGAGATCAAGAGATCACTCCTTTCTATCAAGGCTGAACTTAAGAAGAGGCAGAGACTTTTTGCAGAGGCTGAAGTAAACCATATCGATGCCTATATCAAGAAATACAAGAATCACGAAGTGCAGATACCACTTCCTCATCTGATCGTTATTGTCGACGAGTTTGCTGAGCTTAAGGCTGACCAGCCGGAGTTCATGAAAGAGCTCATAAGTGCGGCGCGTATCGGTCGAAGCCTTGGTGTTCATCTTATCCTCGCTACACAGAAACCTAGCGGTGTCGTAGACGAGCAGATCTGGAGTAACTCTAAGTTTAAGCTCTGTTTGAAGGTTCAGAACAAGAACGACAGTAACGAAGTACTTAAGTCACCTCTTGCTGCCGAGATCAGAGAGCCTGGTCGTGCTTACTTCCAGGTAGGTAACAATGAAGTATTCGAACTTTTCCAGTCGGCATATAGCGGCGCGCCGTCGACTGTTTCTGAAGATGATGTTAAGCCTTATAAGGTATTCGCTTTGAACCTCAGCGGTAAGCACAGCATCCTTTACGAGCAGAAGAAGAACAGCAATGCACAAAGTGTCCTGACTCAGCTCGAGAGTATAGTCGAGGCGATAAGCGGTTACTGTGATGATAAAAAGGTTCCGAAGCTTCCGCCTATCTGTCTGCCGCCTCTTGAGGAGCGTGTCCTCATCAACCGTAAGAAGATCAACGATTCTTCCATCGTTATCCCTATCGGTGTTTACG
>JAGCGE010000178.1 GCA_017649745.1 Clostridiales bacterium
ACTGGTGAAGGTAAGACACTTGTTGCTACTTTGCCTGTTTATCTTAATGCATTGTCTGGTAAAGGCGTTCACGTAGTTACAGTTAACGATTACCTTGCAAAACGTGATAGTGAGTGGATGGGTAAGATCTATAAGTTCCTTGGACTTTCAGTCGGACTTATCATTCATGATATTCCTACAAATGAGCGTAAGGATATGTACGCATGTGATATCGTTTACGGAACAAACAATGAGTTCGGTTTCGATTATCTCCGTGATAACATGGTTGTTCGTAAAGAGCAGATCGCTCAGAGAGAACTTAACTACGCTATCGTCGATGAGGTTGATAGTATCTTGATCGATGAAGCTAGAACACCTCTCATTATTTCCGGTCACGGAACAGAATCTTCAGATCTTTATAAGAAGGCTGATGATTTCGTTAAGACTCTTAAGAGATTTACTGTTGTTGAGACAGACGATAAGATCGATATGGATGAGATCGTTGGTGACTGCGATTACGTAGTTGACGAGAAGGCTAACACTTCCGTTCTTACAGCTAACGGTGTTAAGAAGGCAGAGAAATTCTTTAATGTTGAGAACCTTTCTGATCCTGATAACTTCTCATTGCAGCACTATATTAACAACGCATTGAAGGCTCACGGTAACTTTAACAGAGATCAGCAGTACGTTGTTATGGATGGCGAAGTTATTATCGTTGACGACTTTACAGGTCGTTTGATGCCAGGTCGTCGTTACAGTGACGGTCTCCATCAGTCAATCGAGGCTAAAGAAGGAGTTAAGGTTGCTAATGAGAATAAGACTCTTGCAACTATCACATTCCAGAATTTCTTCCGTATGTACTCTAAGCTCGCTGGTATGACTGGTACTGCTTACACAGAGGAAGCCGAGTTCAGATCTATCTACGGTCTTGATGTTATCCAGATCCCTACAAACAGAGCGATCCAGCGTGTAGATGAGCACGATGCTGTATTTAAGACACAGAATGGTAAGTATCAGGCTGTATTGAAGGCTGTAATCGAAGCTCACAAGAATGGTCAGCCTGTACTCGTTGGTACTGTTAACGTTGATAAGTCAGAGTTCTTAAGCAAGCTTTTCACTAAAGCAGGTATCAAACATAACGTATTGAATGCCAAGAACCACATGCGAGAAGCTGAGATCGTTGCACAGGCAGGACGTAAGGGTGCAGTTACTATCGCTACTAACATGGCTGGTCGTGGTACCGATATTCTTCTTGGTGGTAACGCTGAGTTCTTGGCTAAGCAGGAGATGCGTAAGCTCGGTTACACAGATGAGTTGATCGAAGCATCTATTGCTCATAATGAAACTAATGATGAAGTTGTTCTTGAGGCTAGACAGAGATTTGCAGCTCTTAAGGATAAGTTCTCTAAGGAGATCGCTCCTGAGGCTGAAGAAGTTAGAAAAGCAGGCGGACTTTTCATTATCGGTACAGAGCGTCATGAATCTAGACGTATCGATAACCAGCTCCGTGGTCGTTCCGGACGTCAGGGAGACCCAGGACGCACAAAGTTCTATCTTGCTTTGGATGATGATCTTTTCAGAATCTTCGGTGGTGACAGAGTTACAAAGACATTCAATAGTCTTGGTGTTGATGAGACAATGGAGATCCAGACTGGTGTAGTAAGCCGTCTTATCGAATCTTCACAGAAGAAGCTTGAGGCTATCCACTTCGGTACTCGTAAGAATACTCTTGAGTATGACGATGTTATGAATATCCAGCGTACGATCACATATGATCAGAGACGTAAGGTTATCGATGGTGCTGATATGCACGATACATTCCTTAAGATGGTAAGAAGAGTAGCTGAAAGAACAGTTAATTCTTACTCAAATGACGGAAATCTTACTGTAAATGATCAGTATGCTCTTGGTATGAAGATCGAAGACCTTTATGGTGAGCTTCCTATTGTTTCTGAACTTAAGGCTAAGGAAGAGATCCCGCTTAGTGCAGGTGAAATGATCGATAGGATCGAGAAAGAAGCTATCGAAGTACTTGAAGCTAAGGAAAAGGATGTTACAACAGAGATCTTCCGTGAAGCTGAGCGTGTAATCCTTCTTACAACAGTTGATGCTAAGTGGATGGATCACATTGATGCTATGGATCAGCTCCGTTTGAGTGTTGGTATGCGTGGTGTTGGTCAGCACGATCCTGTTGTTGAGTATAAGATCGACAGTTCACAAATGTTTGACGAGATGAATGATTCCATTCAGGATGATGCAGTAAGGATCCTTATGAAGGGTCAGTTCTCCGCTGAGAAGAGAGTAACTACAAAGTCTGCTGTAAGAAATCTTTCTGAGGGTCATGGTAAGGAAGTTTCCGGTGGAAATATCCCTACTGAAGCTAAACAGGCAAAGGGTGCTCAGGCAAGTGATAACACACCGCTTCAGCCGGTAAAGCGAGATGCTAAGAAGGTCGGACGTAATGATCCTTGCCCATGCGGTTCTGGAAAGAAATATAAGAACTGTTGCGGTAAAGATCAGGGTGATAACTGATAAAAGAAATTACGGGCGGTTTAATTCCGCCCGTTTTAATATAAAGGGAGGAATAATAGATATGTTTGATAAAGATGAATATATGAAGTCAATAAATCAGGCAGCTGATTATATTAGATCTGAAATAGGTGAGATGCCTGATACATGTATCGTTTTGGGTTCAGGCTTAGGACCATTTACTGAAATGGTTAATACCATTAAGAAGATTCCTTATTCTGATATACCAGGTTTTCCTGTAACTACTGTTATCGGACATAGTGGTGAGCTGATCCTTGCTGAGATCGAAGGCAAGAAGATAATCCTGATGTCAGGTCGTTTTCATTACTATGAAGGAAATGATATGTCAGTATGTACGATGTATGTAAGAGTTTTAAGTGTTCTTGGCGTACAGAACCTGATACTTACAATTGCTGCAGGTGGAATACTTGAAGGAATGAAACCAGCTGACTTGATGGTTATCAAGGATCACATTTCATTATTCTGTGAATCTCCTTTAAGAGGTCCAAACCTTGATTCTTTCGGTGCTCGTTTTATCGATCAGTCTTTTGTATACGATCGTGATTATATCTTCAGACTTAAGAGCATTGCATCTGATCTTGGTATTAATCTTCATGAAGGTGTTTATTGTTATACCAAGGGACCTCAATATGAGACTCCTGCAGAGATCAGGTTGATCAAGAGTCTTGGCGGAGGTGCTGTTGGAATGTCTACTGTACCTGAAGCTATTGTTGCTTCACATTGCGGTATGAAGATCCTTGCACTTTCCTGTATAACCAATCTTGCTGCAGGTATCAGTAAAGAACCGTTAAATCACGAAGAAGTTCTTGAAAATGCAGCAAAAGCTTCTACAAACAGCTGTAAGTTAGTATATAATTTCGTTAAAACATTGTAATTGGAGGGGTATATGGACGTACCATTTTATGAAGTAAAGGATATTAATCTTGCTCCGTCCGGCAAGAAAAAGATCGAGTGGGCATATAAGAACATGCCTGTTTTGAGAGCTATAGAAAAAGAACTTATCGATGAACAGCCATTTAAGGGACTTAAGATCTCTGTATCTGTTCACGTTGAAGCTAAGACAGCTTGTCTTGCAAGAGCTCTTTCCAGAGGTGGAGCTGATGTAGCTCTTACAGGTTGTAATCCTCTTTCAACTCAGGATGATGTTGCTGCAGCTCTTGCAGCTGATGGTATGCATGTTTATACGATTCACGGTGATTCAGATGAAGACTACATAAAGCATCTTGAGATGGCTTTGTCTTTCGGACCTGATATCGTTATCGATGATGGCGGAGATTTTGCAATGCTCCTTCATTCTAAGCATACTGATCTTGTTCCTAAGATCATCGGCGGATGTGAAGAAACAACAACAGGTGTTCATAGACTTGAGATCTTGGAGAAGGAGAATAAGCTCTTATATCCTGTTGTAGCTGTTAATGATGCAAGATGTAAGCATCTTTTCGATAACAGATTCGGTACAGGACAATCTGTATGGACTGCGATAATGGCTACAACTAACCTTGTAGTAGCAGGTAAGACTGTTGTAGTAGCAGGATACGGTATGTGCGGTAGAGGTGTTGCAATGAGAGCAAATGGCCTTGGCGCTAAAGTCGTAGTTACAGAGATCGATCCTGTTAAAGCTTGTGAAGCTATCATGGAAGGCTACGAAGTAATGACGATGGATGATGCTTCTAAGGTAGGTGACTTCTTTGTTACTGTAACAGGATGTAAAGATGTAATCGTTGAACGTCATTATAAGAATATGAAAGATGGTGCAGTTTGCTGTAATGCCGGTCATTTTGACTGTGAGGTTAACATCAAGGATCTTGAGAAGATCTCAGTTAAGAGTGAAGAATTGCGCAATAACATCATGGGCTATACTTTGGAAAACGGTAACCGTATCTGCATCCTTGCAGACGGTAGACTTGTTAATCTTGCATCCGGTGACGGACATCCTGTTGAGATCATGGATATGAGTTTCGCTCTTCAGGCTCAGTCTGCAAGATATATTGCAAAGTATGGTAAGACTTTGGAAAAGAAAGTTTATCAGACACCTGAGATAATTGATAACAGAGTTGCTGAGATATTGTTGGATACAAAATCTATCACTATTGACAAACTCACACCTGAGCAGGAAAAATATATCAGTTCTTGGGATCTCTGATCTCGAAAACTTAGATCAATAGAATGGAGGCCTGTAAATGGCTTTAAGAAATCTGGTATTAGAAGGTGATCCGCTCCTCCGCAAGAAGAGCAGACCGGTA
>JAGCGE010000179.1 GCA_017649745.1 Clostridiales bacterium
AGGCTTCATCCAAATCATCAGGCATCAGAACTATGTCAGCGCCTGCTTTGAGAGCCATAACTGCAGATTCGCCTGAACCGTATCTTTCAGTGATAGCCTCCATCCAGAAGGAGTCTGTGATGATAACGCCTTCATAGCCGAGGTCATAACGAAGTATCATGATCATCTCAGGAGAAAGACTGGAAGGAAGGTCCCCTGTGATCTCAGGAACGTCGATGTGGCCGATCATTATCATCGGGGCACCGCAGCTGATGCCTGCTACAAAAGGTTCGAATTCCGTGTCGAGTTCTGCTCTGGTCCTATACAAGACCGCTGTATCAAAGTGACTGTCGGAAGTCGTGCCACCGTGGCCAGGGAAATGCTTTAAAGAGTAAATCATGCCGGCATCATTAAAAGCTTTGCAAGAACTCATAACTTGGACAGATACATGGTCGGCATCATTTCCGAATGCGCGGTCACCTATCACGGAAGTCTCATCGAAAGCGATGTCAGCTACAGGTGCAAAATCTGTGTTAAAGCCGTAATCTTGCAGGTAGGTCGCGATCTCCGTGTACCTTGTGTAAGGATCGATCTCCTCAGCTGCGTTACTGAACAAAGGGACATCAAAGTCTTCATCTGCTGCTATCCTTACTATGTCGCCGCCTTCTTCGTCGATACACACGAGCATGCCGCGAGAATTAAATTCTGAATTGAGTGTCTTGATCTGATCAGGGTCTTCAATGTTGCCGGAAAAGATGACAACGCCTGTTACAGGCTTACTGTCGAGAGCTGTCTGAAGCTCAGGAGTCACTTCCGTAACGTAATCGAGCTTATCATCGCCGATGAGCTGCTCAGGAGTTACGACAAAAAGAGAATAGATGTCTTCGTCCGTGATCACGATCTCAGGCTCGGTCGTTTCTGTTGTCTCAGTAGGAAGAGTCGTCTCAGTAACCGTGGTCTCAACTGTCGTCTCTGTTGTCACTGTTGTATCTGTTATCACTGATGTTTCTGAAGGCGCAACTGATGGTGCCGTCGTACTTGAGCAGCCGAAGAGGAATATCAGGAGTAAGGTCGGGATAAGCTTAATCGATCTTCTCGAAAACATTCTTGTCCCTCCTTTGACGGAATCTTAGGAAGTAACCTGCGATCATTGATGAGAGCATCGTTGTGAGGATGAGCACCGTGAAAAACTCGACACTTATGATCCCTGCGCCGTATGCAACCGTTGCAAGAACGATGCCCGGGCCTCCTCTGGCGTTCATAGTGATGGCAAAATTGAGTTTCGTGGAATTACTGATCTTTCCAGGAATAAGGAAGATCCATGTTCCGATGAACTCGAGACCGAATGCGATCGCGAAAAAGAGGACGAACCTCACGATCGAGAAGTTGTGGAATACGTTAAGTTGGATGCCAACAAGTGCGAAGTAGATCGGCACGAAGAAAGAGAATACAAAGTGCTCGAGATATTTGACGCGCTCGTTTGCTTCGGCTGTTTTTCCGAAAAGAGTCTTAACGATGTAACCAACGAGGAAAGCTGAATACATGATGTTGATTCCGATCATGTAAAGAAGGCCGCTCACAAGAAGAAGTGCAACGAAGCTTAACGTGTAGAAGATGTTTGTCGGAAGCTTGATCTTGATGTCTTTAAGGAACTTGCTTGCAACTGTGACTACTACGAAGATACCGATCGTTGCAATTGATACAACTATGGTGTCGACTAAGCTGAGCTTACCTGAATCAGCAACACGGGATGCCATGTTGAGCATTATCCACAACAGGAGATCCTGGAATGTGGATACTGTCAGGACGGTGTTAGAAAACTTTGTATTCATTACACCCATGTCGAAGAAGATCTTCGAGATGACAGGTATCGATGTTATCGCAACGCCGATCGCGAAGACAAGTCTATACGAGAAGACATTTCCCTTATCACCAATGAAGTGTTCCTGGAACATATTGAAGAACGGGATACTGCCAAGCATCGGGAGCAATGTCGCACCAACGAAAACAAGGCTTATAACCTTGAGGTTCTTACGTTCAACTTCGATCTTGGTTGAAAAGCCGGACAGGAACATCAGGAAGATGAGGCCAAGCTGATAGAAAACATTAAGGACTTTACCTTCTTCAGGATAAGCATTAAATATGCTTTTCATGAGATCAGGTGCGAGAAGGAACAGACCGCTGCCGCCAATGAGCATACCGCCTAATATCTCACCTACTACTCTAGGTCCCTTGATCTTCTCGATCAGGGTGCCGAAGAGAAATGCGCTAAGCAAGAGTAGTGCGAGCGCTATGAAAGTTCTTATGATCTCAGTTTGTCCTAATGTTGCTAGTCCCATGATATCATCCTTTCAGGAGTGAACCTATATCGTTGACGCTGAATTTGCGGATCTTCTCAAACTTAGAAAGATTATCGTTAACCTTGTCGATGACAGCCTGCCAGTCGCCTTCGATATTCTCTTTGCCATTAACGAAGATGTCACATGTGAGAAGTTCGTCACGGATGTAGACCTTGACTGAAGCGATCCTTGGATCAGCTTCTTTTACCTTATCAGCAATACGCTTGGAAGATACGTTCTCACCATTGATAAGAACGATCATGGTGTCCTTACGGCCCTTGATGTAAACCTTGTTATCGATGATCTGACCAAGGTCGCCTGTGAGGAAATAACCATCCTCATTGAATGCACGCTTTGTTGCATCTGGATCATTGTAGTAACCATGGAAAACATTCGGACCTTTGATCGCGAGTTCGCCTACGCCGTTTTCATCAGGATCGATGACTTTGGCGTCAACATACTCGAGAAGAGTTCCTGCACTGTCCATGTCAGTAACATCAGGATAGTCGATCGCAAAACCGGATGATGTCTCAGAGAGTGCATAAGCATTCATGAGATACATACCCTGGTCGATGTATGCCTGACGGATGTTATGTGGAAGATTGGAACCACCGACGAACAGGTATTTGAGCCTGCCGCCAAGCAGTGCCTTAAGTGGGATGTTCATTGCCTGAGCGCCCTCGTAGAACTTAAGATATACGAGTGGAACTGCACAGAAGACAGTTGGCTTTACCATCATCATCTCCTGAGCCATATTCTTGATGTCACCTGTAAGGAAGATCTGATAACCGAATACAAGTGAGTAAAGGAAGTTAAAGATCGAACCGTAAGTGTGATTGAGTGGCAGGAACAGATAACATACATCGTTCTCGTCAGCGTGGATCCTCTTACCGAGTGCTTCGTAGCTTGAATAGATGTTCTTGATCGAGAGCATTACTGCCTTAGGGAAAGAAGTCGATCCGCTCGTGAATACGATCTTTGCAGGTGCGTCTTCGTCTACCGGCTCGAGATCAAATAGGCAACTAGTTGCTTTCTTTCCTTCCTCGATCATATTGTCGAATTCGTCTTCAATACATACGAATTTAACGTCAGGATATTTAGATCTTACTTCGCTCACACGATCTTCCAACTGCTTACTATAGAGCATGAGTGCAATGTCGCATTTACCGATGGAATAATCGAGGTTATCACCCATCCAATCCTTTGATAATC
>JAGCGE010000180.1 GCA_017649745.1 Clostridiales bacterium
AGTTGCTATCGCGCTTATCGATTTCGGTATTGCATTCATCGTAACAGAGACATTCATGAAGAAAAACGAACCACGTTGTAAGGACATCAATGATCTTACTTATTTTGATGCTCTTATTATTGGATTCTTCCAGCTTCTTGCTGCGATTTTCCCAGGCACATCAAGATCAGGTTCAACGATCGTTGGTTCTCTTATGATCGGAGTTAGCAGGGAAGTAGCTGCTAAGTTTACATTCTTTATGGCTGTACCAGTTATGCTTGGTGCGAGCCTTCTTAAGATCGTTAAATATGATGGAACAGTTTCCAATAAAGAATTACTTGTTCTTGGAATCGGTATGGTATCAGCATTCCTCGTTTCCATCTTCGTACTTAAGTTCATCATCGGTTACGTAAGAAAACATGATTTCAAGGTTTTCGGCTGGTACAGGATCGTTCTTGGTATCATCGTAATCTTAGTGTTCAGATTTATCCTTAAGTAATCAATAATTCTTTTCGAAAAAAATCGGGGACCACATTTAAGTGATCCCCGTTTATTATGCAATAAATTATCTCTGTGTTATCGGTACGAATTCTCTGTGATCCTGTACACACATATATGCTGGTCTTATGATCTTGCCGGCATTTGTCAATTCTTCAATTCTGTGAGCTGACCAACCTGTGATTCTTGCCGTAGCGAACAGTGGTGTGTAAAGCTCTGTAGGAAGATTGAGCATACCGTAAACGAATCCGCTGTAGAAATCGATATTGGCAGATACACCTTTATAGATCCTGCGCTCTTTAGCGATAAGCTGAGCAGCGATCTCTTCGATCTTGGAATAGAGCTTGAATTCCTTTGTCTTTCCTTTCTCGATAGAAAGCTTCTCAACATAACCCTTGAAGATCTGAGCTCTTGGATCAGAGATGGAGTAAACTGCATGACCAAGACCATAGATAACTCCGGCTCCGTCGAATGCTTCCTTATGAAGGATCTTCTGAAGATATGCTTCGATCTCCTGATCATCATTCCAGTCAGATACGTTCTTCTTGATATCATTGAGCATCTTAACGACTTTGATATTAGCACCGCCGTGCTTAGGTCCCTTAAGAGAACTCAAAGCGGCTGCAACTGCGGAATATGTATCTGTTCCTGAGGATGTAACAACGTGAGTAGTAAATGTTGAGTTGTTACCACCGCCATGTTCAGCATGAAGGATAAGAGCAAGATCAAGGATCATAGCTTCAAGTGCTGAATATTTATGATCAGGTCTAAGCATATAAAGAATATTCTCAGCTGTTGAAAGATTAGGCTGAGGTCTGTGAATAATAAGACTGCCTTTATCAAGATAATAATTCTTAGCGTGATAACTATAGACAGTGATCATAGGGAAGATGGAAATAAGTTCCAATGACTGACGAAGAACATTCTCAATAGAAAGATCATCAGGATTTCCATCATATGCATACATATTAAGAACAGATCTAGCTATATTGTTCATAAGATCTTCGCTTGGTTTCTTCATGATAACATCACGAACGAAGTTCTTAGGCATGATCGATCTGTAATTAACCAAGATCTTATTGAATGACTGTAATTCTTCAAGTGTAGGGAGCTTGCTGAACAAAAGGAGATATGAAGTCTCCTCAAATCCGAATCTGTTGTCATTGATAAAACTTTGAACAAGATCCTTAACGTTATATCCGCGGTAATAAAGTTCTCCTTCACATGGAGTTGATACACCGTCGACCATTTTTGAAGAGATGATCTCGGAAATCTGAGTAAGACCTGTTAATACACCTTTACCGTTGACGTCACGAAGTCCTCGTTTAACATCAAATTTCGAGTAAAGATCAGAGTCGATTGTTCTTTCACAGCATAATTCAGCTAATTTCTCAATCTCGGGGGTGATCTTAGAATAGTTGTTTAAAGCAGCCATAGTTTCCCTCCTTAATTCATTTGTTTTATTATATCAAAAGATGGACAATAATTCAGACAAAACTGCTGTATTTTACAAATCGATGAATAAATATACAAAAAAATCCCCTTATCACAGGATAAGGGGGTAACATCATAATGTTTGGTGGGGCTGGTGGGACTTGAACCCACACGATTTTGAGGTCGGCAGATTTTGAGTCTGCTGCGTCTGCCATTCCGCCACAACCCCGAATAACAGTACTGAATGATTATAGTCATCTGATAATCTTTTGTCAAACTTACTTTTTTCTTGAATTTGTTTATAATAAAAATGAGGCGTTTATGGAGCAGGCTAGAGATAAGGTAAAAAATCTATTGCAACTGATGATTACGATACTGGTAATCAGTATCTTTGTCTTTTATGGCACTTTTCTCTATCCTTATCTGTTTTTTTACTACAACACCACTCCGGCATTTCAAGTTGTAACGCCTTTTTCGAACATTATCCCTCAAGGAATTGATTATGTAGAAGCTGATGATTGCTTTATCGTAAGCGGTTATACGTATCCTGAGGGTTATTCCAAGATCATGATCATCGATTCAGACAACAACAAAGTTGAAAAAGATATCGTTGATAAGAAGGGAAAGTCTTTTAAATGGCATTCCGGAGGTATTGCTTGCCACGGCAATTTCGTATATGTAACAGGCGGAAACAGTAAGTGTTATGTCCTTGATAAAAACGATCTTATAAAGTCTAAGAGTAAGACCGTAAAGATAGTCGGTACCATTAATACTGACAGCAACTCGTC
>JAGCGE010000181.1 GCA_017649745.1 Clostridiales bacterium
CGTCCAGATTAAGATAAAGATATCTGTCTATGCTTCTTAAGTTAAGTTTTCCGTTGTCGATAAGCTCGTCAGAGAGATCTTCAAGGAACTCTGTCTTATCCTTTTCTGTTGAAAGCTGCTTCTTGCAATGTACGAGGAAGTGTCCTCTGAATTAATCCTTCTTTGAATGAGTCTTAAGTCTTAACATGTTCCTTCCTCCTTGCTGATTATCTTGTCGCAGATGTTCAGATCGATCGCTTCGTTTGCAGTAAGCCAGAAATCCCTGTCGAGGTAGCTCTCGAGCTTCTTCTTTTTCTGTGAGGTCCTTTTCGCGATGATATCGAGAAGGCTCGATTTGATCCTTGTAATCCTCTCGCAGACGATGTTGATATCGGATGCCTGTCCCTGGACGCCTGCGAGAGGCTGATGAAGCATGACTTCTGCGTTTTTGTAGATGAATCGGTTACCGTCGCTTCCACATAAGAGGATCATTGCAGCCATTGATGCTGCGACTCCGCTGCAGACGGTCCTGATATTACAAGGTGAGGCATCCATTGCATCGATTATTGCTAGTCCTGCGGATATACTTCCGCCCGGTGAGTTGATGACGATGGTGATATCCTCCAGAGAGATGCTCTCGAGAATGCCGATCTGGGATACGATATTCATTGCCATATAGTCATTGATCTCACCGACGAGGTAGATCTTTCTGTTGAATGTAAGGTCATAAGACATTGGGGCTAGCCCTGTAGATACTCCGCTTCTGGAGAAAAAGATAGTAGGTGTGAAGTAGTCGTTCATCGTAACCTCCTGTGCAAAAAGCGAGTCTTTTACATACAAGCCTGCCAAAAAAGGTGACAGTCTCGCCTGAAAAGAGTTAATTATTGATTTTTTGAGTGTCAGAGATACCGAAAGCTTTTAAAGGCTTCCCCGACAAAAAGATTAAGTGGAAATATTAGGTGAACTGAACAGCTCGAATCGTGACCACACCCATGGAACCGGTTCCGTAGATGCTTATTTTCTTGTTGATCTTACTAAATGACTTATTCATCCTTAACCGGTCCTTTCTCTATGGTGGTCGTTCACCAAATAGTTGATATTGCGTACTTTGTAACATTGTTACACTGATGTTTCCAAGTAGCGTAAGTCTGATTATAGCCATACGATTCGATATGGTCAATACAATTTTAGGAACAAATTTTCTATGACACGTCTTTGCTTTTGAAAAGAAGCTCGAGCTGATCTGACATTATGTTGGATAGAGTATTTTATTCTAAGATTCTTAGATTTTTATTCGAATTATGAGACAATATAAAGAGCGGATCTAAACGTGACACGCTAATTGATAGTACGAACCAGATAAACAACTTTTCGGAGATAAACGATGATAACGATCCCAGATTTTCACAGATCACCATATCCATATTTTTTGATCGGAGCTCTGACTCTGGGCTTTATCCTGGGTAATGTCTTCATGAGGTTGAGAGGTATCAATAAGCTGACAAGGTTTTATATTACATTTATTACATTAGTTTCTGTACTGTCATTTTCTTTCTCTTACACTGCAAAGGGCGGATTGGACATCAGGTCGCTTGGTTTTGACGGTATATTCGGAGGTGCAGGCTTTCTTGCGGGTATCTTTGCTTCAGCTTGTATATTTAAAGAACATAATATATCGATTTTGACATCGTGGGTCGGTGTAGCTCCTCTGATGTATTCCATATCGAAGATTGGATGTTTTTTAGTCGGATGTTGTCGTGGTTTCTGTTACGACGGACCAATGAATCTGGTCTATCCTGATAGCGGAACAGTAGGGTATTTTCCAGTACAGATAGTTGATTCTCTATGTTTTATAATCGTGTTCCTACTGTGGTTTATAATGTTTTTAAAGCGAAAGGATTCATTTGCATCTATATTTATTATCGTTTATCTTTCAGTTGCGATACGCTTTATAACTGACTTTTTTCGCTTATCTCACCAAGATAAAATCCTTTCAGGAACACAATTGATTCTTCTATTTGGCGTTTCAATTGTTATAATCGTTAATATACTTATATCTAAAAAATGGGTAAGGAGTAAGGAATATGGAAGAAAATAAAGTATGGACATGTGAATGTGGAACGCCTAACATGTCGAAGTTTTGTATCAATTGCGGAAAGCCGATGCCTGAACAGCCTGTTGTTTCTGAACCGGCACCTTTTAAGCCGGCACCTTCACAGGATGCTGCTACTCAGGATGCTGTTCCGCAGGTTGCACCTTCATTGTTTGCGATGAATTCAGTAACTAACGAACCTAAGACAGAAACGAAGGCTCAGTCACCATTTAAGCCGGCCGAGCAGCCATCCGGGGAGCCTCAACCATTCTTGCAGCAGACTCAGCAACCGGAGGTTTCTCCGTTTAAGCCTGCAGACCAGACTTCAGGACAGGCTCAGCCGTATATCCAGCAGCAACAGCCTATTCAGGCTCCTCAGCAGCCGCAAACTAATAATCAGCAGTTTATAATGCAGCCGACACAGACTGTGCAGCAGCCTGCACAGCCTCGTTCATCTGATCTTTATGTTCAGCCTGCACCGACTCAGTCGTACCAGAGTCAGGCTTACTACGTTAATGAGAGTGCTGTTGAAGACAGGAATGCGAAGTTAGCAACTAGATTCTGCATTATTTCCTTATGTTGTCATCTGGTAGGTCCTGTCATAGCATCTATTCTTGGTGTTATAGGTGCTGCAATGGGCGATTCGAGCGAGAGTATGTCAAGTCTTGCATCACTCATAGCCGGACCGACTTTTACAGCGTCGATCGTCTTCATGATCATTGCTCGCGTTAAGAACAAGAAGAGTACTTTCGGTAAGGTATTGATGTGGATCTATATCGTAGAAGTGGCATTGTTGGTTGTTGCTGTTATCGCTATGATCATTTTCTTTATCTGGCTTGCTCAGACCTGTAATATGTAACGAGATTGTATTCCTCGGTAATATTACTTACATGCTATAATATTGATACTTAATTATTTAGGAGGGGAATTATGATCTGTAAGAATTGTAATAGTGAGAATGTCGATGGTGCAAGATTCTGCGCATCATGCGGTACACCTCTTGAGTCTGCCGAGAAAGTAGAGAAGGCAGTTGAAGAAGTTAAGGAAGAAGTGAAAGAAGAAGTTAAAGAGATAAAAGAAGAAGTTAAGGAAGAGGTCAAGGAAGAAGTTAAGGAAAAAGCAGTTCCTGAAGTTGAGACTGCACCTTCTATCATTGCCGAGACTGTCAAGGAAGAAGTTATCGAAGAACCTATTCCTGAGCCTGTTGAAGCTTCTTCATTTGCACAGGCAGCTGTTAACGAGTCATCATCTTTTGTTAATACTTCGCTTGATGTACCGGTTTCAACTGTTGCCACTGCATCTACGGTTGCTGCTGGTATAGCACCGGTAGTTGATGAGGTTAAGACACCTGAGCCAGCTGCTGCAGCACCTGCTGAGCCTAAGCCATCTAAGAAGGCAATTAAAGAGAAGAAGAATTTCGAGAAGCAGGCTAAGAAGAGAGCTATCCTTGATGCTATTCCTAGTGAATATCAGCCTCTTGGTACATCATCTTATTTCTGGTTCTTGCTCCTTGCATCACTTCCATGCATCGGTTTTGTATTGACACTTATCATGTCGATCATCGGTAAGAATAAGAACAGAAAGAGCTTCTTCAGAGCTATCCTTGTTTATTACATCATCGGAATCATCTTTATGCTCGCGATCTCCATCGTTCTCGTATTCGTAATACCTGATACAATGGCTGATATCTACTACACATTACAGGATATATCTACTGATCTTTTCGGTTGATAACGCTTTATTTCGAATACTTTACCGGGGTTGTTTCATTCATGAAATGACCCCGTTTTTTATGAATTGATAACTCAATATCTGTGTTGTTTGTTTGTAACATTGTTATCCTACAATATTCATAGTGAAGTTATTTTATCGCTAATGGGAGAGATGTTATGCAACAGGAAGAACTCATTTCTAAGAAACAATTATTGAGAGCTGCACAGATATCTTATGGAACTCTTTATCGTTGGAAGAGAATGAATCTCATTCCTGAGTGCTGGTTTATCCATAAGGCAACCATCACAGGTCAGGAGACTTTCTTCCCAAAGGATAAGGTTCTTGCAAGGATCACGAGGATCAAGGAACTTAAGAAGGAACTTACGGTAGATCAGATGAGAGAACTCTTCTCTGCTAACGTAAAGAGCTTCAGGATCCCGGTAAAGGATTTTTGTGGTCTTGAACTTGTAAGCAAGCTCGCTATCACTGCATTTACAAGCGTATATCCTGAAAAAGAGATGCTCGATTTTGATGATGTTTTCGGCATGTATGTCGTAGATCATCTTATGAAACTTAATGGCTTCTATCTTGAAGATGCTAAGCAGGTCTTAAGACTTCTTTGCAAGTATCTTTCAGTTGAGGCAAGTAAGGAATATCAACTTCTCCTTTTGAGAAAACTCGGCGTACCTATGACGGTTCTCGTTAAGGGTGAGGAGGATATCCTCTTGGAAGATAACACTGAAGTAATCGCATGCGCTAATCTCGAGGAATTCGAAGAAGCTCTTAAAGATCAGCTTATTGCATAAGGAAGGTACAGATGGCAGATTCTGATACAAAGATTGTTGAGATGCTCTCTGTTTTGGCAGAGCCTACGAGGATCAAGATCCTTGAAGTTATCGCGCGCGAAGGTGAACTTTGTGCGAAAGATATCCTGCCTGTTTTCGCGATCACTCAGCCTACTTTGTCACACCATCTTAACCTGCTCATAGATAACGACATTTTGTCTTCTCGAAAAGACGGAAGGTTCGTTTATTATTCCATCAACAAGAAGTCGATGGAACAGTTTAAAAAGTTGCTCGATACATTTACTGAGCCACCGGTTGTAAGTTCAGTAAAGAAATCGAAGACACAGGTAGTCAAGCAGAAGGATAAGAAACCTGTCTTGAAAAAGACGAGTTCAGTTCCTTCGCCGAAGATAGTAATTGCAAGTCCTGATCTTGAAGAGATCAAGCGAAGCAAGAAAAAGAAGAAGTCCGACCGAAAGAAAAAGGATAAGGACAAAAAGAAAAAGAAATAATTTTCTATCCATACACACTTCTGTTTTCCGCCCGAAGTTTCCACATCTTCGGGCGGTTTTTTCGTCGTGAATGTTGTATAATCAGAATAATCAGAACCAAACTGTCAGGAGATCAAGTATAATGCATGAGACGGTCGAAGCCGAGCAGATCTTAAGAGAAGCCGGTATACGCATCACAAGACCTCGTGTCGAAGTATATGATTATATCTTAAGCAAGTGTACTCATCCGACTTGCGAGGAGATCTATGACGGTCTTAAGGACAGTAATCCGTCTCTTTCCATTGCTACAGTTTATAACGTAACAGAGAAGCTTGTAGAAGAAGATCTTCTTGTCAGATTGACTTCACCTTCAGGTGAGAGAAGATTCGACGGTACACTTGAATTTCACGGTCATTTCTATTGTGATTCATGTGGTAAGGTGTTCGATTTTGATTGTGACAGGAAAGCTTTTTCGAGTAAGAATGGTTTTGATGTTAAGAATTTGGATGTAACGGCTACGGGATTGTGTCCTGATTGTCGTTCGAAATAAAGGAGGAAATCTTATGGATCTTAAAGGTACAAAGACGGAAGCTAATCTTCAGACTGCTTTTGCAGGTGAGTCTATGGCAACAAACAAGTATGCTTACTTCGCTTCCAAAGCTAAAAAGGAAGGTTATGTTCAGATATCTAATATCTTTACTGAGACTTCAGGTAATGAGAAGGAGCACGCTAAGCTCTGGTTTAAGTATTTAAACGGTGGTGCTGTTCCTGATACAGCTGCTAATCTTCTTGCTGCTGCTGAAGGTGAGAACGAAGAGTGGACAAGCATGTACAAGACATTTGCAGCAGAGGCTAGGGAAGAGGGCTTCAACGAGATCGCTGAACTTTTCGATATGGTTGCAGGTGTAGAGAAAGAGCACGAGGAAAGATACAGAACAATCCTTAAGCATCTTGAAGAAGGTATGACATTTAAGCGTGACGGAGTAAAGATCTGGAAGTGCCTTAACTGCGGTTATATCCACCACGGTGATGAGGCTCCTGAGAAGTGTCCGCTGTGTGCTCATCCGAAGGCTTACTTCGAAGAGCTCTCAACAAATTATTGATCAACTTATAAACCTGGTCTTCGGAAACTTACATAGAAAAAATGAGATGCTCGTGGGCATCTCATTTTTGTTGTTCTTATTCTGTTATCATGAAATTACCAAGTGTAAATTCTTTAGTGGTTCCGTCCTTTAATCTAACTTGTACATCTGCGATTCCGTGAAGGTCTGAAAGGTATTCTCCGTTAACGTAATACTTCTCGGAAAAGTCATCATAAATGATCTTGATGATATCGTTTTCGACGCACTCGAATCCGTAGAAGTTGGAAGATGCTACTTCACATACGAGAATGTTATTTCCATTATTGTATCTGACTATATTCTGTCCGGGAGAAAAATATACATCACCGTTTTCCAGTTCGGCATACGACCAGAGGCTACCTGTCCTTGGACTGTATGAATCAGGTGAAACTATCTGTATATCTCCTGTGTTCATATCCATAAGTTTAAGTCCGCCTTCAGTAAGAAGGAGCATCTGATCATCTTCGATCTCGTATGAATTAACGGATTCCATGATCTTTGTGCTTTCACCTGTTGAAAGATCGTATCTGTAGAGCGTTTCGTAAATGCTTCTCTCACTTCCGTCTTGATAATAGAAGGCATTTTCTTTTTCGGAGTATTCCCATGAGCCGAGGTCGCAAACAGGGATCAACTGTTCTGCGTCATCAATAGATGAGGCATTCAAGTCGATCTTCATAAGACCGTCAGTAGTAGATGAAGGATCGTCACCGCCGCCGAAAGCATTGAAGTTGAAATACATTGTGTTGCCTATTACAACAGCATCATAGACGCACGATACTTCCTCGTGATCGTATTCTTCGCTATACCATTTGTTGAATTCAAATAATGTATTCTCCTTGAGCTCAGGATCGTTGATATCGATATACTTGATCGTATATCCGTCAGAGTAATATACTTTGTTATCTGCTTCGTCGAGGTAAGTGATATCTGTACCATTCGTAAGTTCGAACCATTGACCGTTTTCGTCTTTTGCAACAATGTAGGTAGTCTCCATGATGCCTTCTGAGATAGTTCCGCATTTGATGTTATTCAGTTTCTCAAGAGATAGGGTATCGTCAAATGATTCTCCTGTAGGTGTAACGGAGATATCGGTTTCTGATGATTCGGATGAAGATTCCGTTTCGATAACTTCTTCTGTAGTATTCTCAGCTGTAGTCTGTGCAGTTGTCTCTTCCGTACTGTCTGCATCTTTAAACTTGACGGAACAAGAAGTGACTGCAGATACAAGTGAAACAGTTAAAAGGATAGAAGTTATCTTAAGAAATTTCCTGTAATTCATGTTGGTCTCCGTTTCAGTAAGATTATGGTCTGATTATATAGCAGAATATTGTTAATAAAAAGAGGACCGTTTCTTTGGAAACGATCCTCTGTAATTGATTCTGTAATATGGATCAGTCTTATTTACCAGCCTTAAGAGCATCTCTGATCTCTGTAAGAAGCTTAACTTCCTCAGATGGCTCAGCAGGCTCTTCCTTAGCTGCTTCTGCCTCTTCCTTCTTGATGAGTGCCATGAACTTCTTGGAACTCTTCTGGATGATCGTGATAACAAGGAAGATACATATAGCGATAATAAAGAATTCAATAATAGTATTGATGAACTCACCATACCTGATAGCAACTTCAGCTTTTTCGATCTCTCCAGCTGCATCAAGTACTTCAGGCTCAAGAACATACTTCATATCCTTGAAGTCAACACCGGAACATGCCTTACCGATAGCCGGCATGATGATGTCATTTACAAGAGATGTAACGATCTTACCGAAAGCACCACCGATGATAACACCGACAGCCATATCAAGTACGTTACCTTTGCTGATGAACTCCTTAAATTCCTTAACCAAACCCATTACATTATACCTCGCAATTAACAATATTTTTTAATCGCGTCAGAGAGGAGATCCTCACTTACACTTAAAACAATTGTAACAACAATAGGTGAATTTGCAAGGAATTTATCTAATCCTTCGAGGAAGCGAGCAAGTTCGTCGAGGTCTTCACTCTTAGCTACTTTACGGATGCTGTCCATGTAGATGTGAGTGAGATCGTAGTCCTTAGAGCAAACGCCTCCGATAAACGAAAGAAGCTGATCATATCCGGTACATGGGTACTCATCGATATTGATCAGCCTTACGTTGTGCTTCAGAAGTTGGTCGAGTCTGTTTCCTCTCTCGATGCAGACTACGTTGTTGTCCTCCAGCGCCATATTGTTGATATCCTCTACAATTCTGGCAGTCTTACCTGTTCCCTTTGCTCCTGCGATAATCTTGATCATAGGCATTGGTCTCCTTTGCTGAATTTTTATTGATGTATATATATTATCCGATTTTTAGTGTAATTTGAATAGCAAATGAAGTTTTTCTGGTGTATTTTTTGTGAATCCTTAACAGAATGTGTAAAGATTTGCCATAACAAACTTATTATGATACAATACCTTTGTTCTAGGATAATTTTTTTCTAAAACGGACTTTGTTGAAGGTCCGTTTTTTGTTGTTATTAAGGAGGCATGAATGGCAAAACGCTCTAAGATCGCGCAGGCCGCTTATGATATAGCTAAGCCTGAAGCTGAGAAGTTGGGGTTGGATCTTGTCGACGCTGAGTTTAAGAAAGAGGGACAGAAAACATTTTTACGCTTATTCATTGATAAGAAGGGCGGACTGAATATCGACGATTGTGAGATCTTCAGTAAATTGATCGATCCTATCCTTGATGAGAAACTTAAGCATGACGCTGATTATTTCGAAGTTTCATCACCTGGTCTTACAAGACCGTTAACGGAAGAGGCAGACTTCAGGAGATACTCTGACGAACTTATAGAAGTCTCGTTATTTAAAGAGGTAGATAATATAAAGAACTTCCTCGGTAAGATAATCGAAGTAACTGACTCTGATGTTCTTTTCGAATATGAAGAGGTTAAGGGAAAAGTGAAAGAGACAAAACAGATAAGACTTAAATACGAAGAGCTCGCAAGAGCAGTAAGACACATAGAATTTTAATAGGAGGCAATAATAAAATGGCTAAGAAGAAGCAAGAAGAAGAGCAGAAGGAAAGCGTAATCGCAGTTATCAAAGAACTTGCGAAAGAGCGTGGAATAGACGAAGAAGTCCTCATGAAGGCTATCGAAGAGGGTATCGTTGCTGCTTTTAGAAGAGAGTTCAGTAGCTCTAAGAATATCGATAATGTTTTCGCAGAGATCGACAGAGAATCTGGTGAGATCTTTGTTTATAAGCTTGTTGAAGTAGTAGAAGAAGTATTGGATCCGGACAACGAGATCTCCTTCACAGATGCTAAGGCTATGGATGAGGATATCGAACTTGGCGACCAGATCGAGATCGGTATCGACGTTGATGAGCTCGGAAGACTTGCTGCTACAGCTGCTAAGAGTGCTATCTCACAGAAGGTTCGTGAAGCTGAGTATGCACGTATCCAGTCTGACTTCTCTGACAGGATCAACGAGATCGCTACAGGTGTTGTTCAGCGTAAGGATTCAAGATATGTATATGTTGATATCGCAAGAGCTGAGGCTGTACTTCCTAAGGAGCATCAGATCAAGAATGAGAACTATGAGCACGGCAGAACTATGAAGTTCCTCGTACTCAATGTTCAGGAGTATAACGGAAGACCTACTATCACAGTTTCAAGAACTCATGTAGACCTCGTAAGAAAGCTTTTCGAGCTTGAGGTACCTGAGATCAAGAGTGGTGAAGTTATTATCAAGTCCGTTTCTCGTGAGCCAGGTTCAAGATCCAAGGTCGCTGTTTGCTCAAGAGATGAGAACATCGACGCTAAGGGTGCTTGCGTAGGTCAGAGAGGACAGAGAGTTCAGGAGATCATGCAGGAATTGGGCGGAGAGAAGATCGATATCATCGATTGGAGCGAAGACGATGCAGCATTTATCTCTGAGGCTTTGCAGCCTGCTGAAGTTACAAGCGTAACTACATCATTTGTAACAAAAGAGAACGGTCATGTTGAAAAGCGTGCTGATGTTGTTGTTCCTGACAACCAGTATTCACTTGCTATCGGCAGATCCGGACAGAACGTAAGACTTGCAGCAAGACTTACAGGATTCAAGATCGACATCAAGACAGAGTCTGCGATCTCTGAAGCTGACAGTCGTGCTATCCTTGATGAATTTACTGTAGTAGAAGATCCGGATCAGGCTTGATCCGAGAACTGGTAAGGAGTTCAGATCAATGAAGAAGAAACCGCAGCGCATGTGCGTAAGCTGTAAGACAAGAGCAGACAAGAAGGACCTTTTAAGAGTAGTTCTTCTTCAAAGCGGAGATATAGCTTATGACCCTTCCGGAAAACTTCCTGGAAGAGGATCCTACCTTTGCAAAAAGGAAGAGTGCATCATGGCTGAACTTAAGGCCAATCGATTGGCTAAAGGACTTCGTCATAAGGTCGAACCGGAGGAACTTAAGAAGATCGCCGACACTATACTTAAGGAGTGTGAAGCAGAGGAATGAAACTTCAGGACTCCTATAGCGAGAACGATATATTAAGATTCCTGGGTCTTGCGAATCGAGCTTCCAAAGTTGTATCGGGTAATGACCAGATAATCGAGGAAGCAAGAAAAGGCAACATAAAGCTATTGCTTGTTGCAAGAGACATATCAACGAACACTTTCGATAAGTTCCTAAGTGTTCTGGAAAAATCGGATCGCGAGATCCCGTCGGCTTATAGATTTGCCGACAAGTATAAACTTGGTAATGCTATCGGTAAACCTGACAGAGCATTAGTTGCAGTAACTGATGAAGGCTTTGCCGGGAAACTGGAAAAAATGCTCGAGAGGTTTGAATACAAGGAGGAAAAGAACTGATGAGTCAAGAAAACGAGAACAACAAGCCACAG
>JAGCGE010000182.1 GCA_017649745.1 Clostridiales bacterium
CAACCGCTGCACCTTTGAGTCGGTTACCAGCTATAGCACCAACAGCTACCATGGTGAGAACTAATCCTGCAAATTGTTTCAGGACTTCTTTATTCTTCTGAATACCGGCTTGCATCTTTGTGTAATCGTATGACACTATTCGCTCGATAATAGGCATAATTTTATCAAGCGCTAGCACCGTAACGATCAAGCCTACAGCCGAGAAGACACCAACCTGTCCAGAAGCATATACTAAAGCGGCCATTCCTACCATGATTTTGAGCATGGCATCTATAGACTCTTTTAGACTATCTGTAGGTACCTCTCCGAGTTTAGCCATAGCCATAGCCGCAATGTATAAAGCACCTGCGACCGCAATAAAAGTTATGGGACCCTTTGTAGAAACCTTATCGTCTTTACTCATGTCAGACATTATACTGGCGACAATCGATAACGCAGTCATTACCGCGCCCATAACCAGCAGCTTAGGTAAGATACCATCAAGATTAACGTACTCGAGGATCTTAAGTGATAGCGCAACAGCCATTACCGCACCAGCAATAATAGCCAAACTGGATGCTAGTTTCACCATATCGCCGCCTTTAGCATTCACTACTACACCAGCAATCGATAATATGCCTACAGTTACTGCAAGTAGTCCAACTACAGTCTGCAAAGCGGTTGTAGCATTTTCCAGTTCATCCTTAGGAATAGTAGAAAGCACCCAAAGAGCGGCCGCAACGATTACGATTGCCTCAGCAACCTGCAGAATCGTACTCTTACTCTTTTTCATGTAAGAGTTGATTACGTTTTTAAGAGCAACGCCGATACCAGTAAACGCTTCTACTGCATCTCTAATTGCGTTTGATAACTTTAACAGGTTCAGAGTGATTAACATAAATGAGCCTGCTACAGCGATCATAGTGATCTGGTCGGCTGTGATGTTAGATGCAAAGGTATGAATTGCTTCGGATATCTTTGCTAAATCAAACTTACCACCTAGCTCATCACCCTTAGAGAATAGCTCAGTGAAGAAGTCTACTATGTTTTGTTTAAGCTCCTTAATCTTGTCGATAATATCACCGAATGTATCTCGGAATGATTCTGTAATAGACTTTCCTTCTTTCAGACCATTAAAGAAGTTTTTGATACGATTACCGAATTCTTTGATTAAGGATATAAATTGCTTTAACTTTGTATAAACTGTTGTGAGGATCTTATTAAGGGTTTCGAAGCTCAGTGCTTTATCAATCTTCTTTCTAAGATCTTCTATACCTTTACCAGCTTTATCTAGAAGAGGTGAAACGGCTTTATCGATCTTGTCGATAACCTTCCAGAAATCTTCTGCCATTTGCTGGATTACAGGCATGTTTTTGAATTGTTCCCAGTAGCCTTTTAGGGCTTCTGTAGCGTTAACAACGCCTTCATGAACTTTCTCAAATACTGGTGACTCTGGTAAATTTCTGATAGCATCAGCAACTTTGTTAATAAAGTCGGCAAGCTTTTTCATAGCTTTCAAATACTTACCAGAAATCTTATCACCTAGTTCAGAGAATTTATCTGCTGCCCCAAGAACTCCTTTTGAGCCTGTTAGTGCTGCAACTACTTTACCTGCCAAACCAAATACAGCATCAAAGAGATTTAGTATTGGTAATATTAGTTTCAGAACTCCTCGAACTGCTGTGGACACTCCTGTGAATACAGTCTTAATTGCACCGAAAGCAAGTGTGAAAGTAGTTTTAAGTGTGTCTGTCGCTTCTGAACTTACTTTCAACTTATCTGTAAACTCTTTAAAGTTCTTAGTAAGTTGAAGAAGTGACTTAGGATTCAATGGTGTAAAGACGTCTCTGAAAGCATCTCTAATTGGACTCAGAATCCCAAGAAGCGAATGAAATACATTTGTAAGACCCTGGAGTACGTTTTCTCTTCCACCAAGTTCAGTCATAGCCTTGGCGAAATCGTTTGCGTAGTTTCCACCCATTTTCATTACTCTGTTAACTCTAGCAAGATTCTCTATATCTAGATCAGTAATGCCAATTGAGTCCAGGTCTTCTTTACTCATGGATTTGAGAATATTGTAATAGTCGTCAACTGCTTCTGTGAGAATATCACCAGTAACCCAACCTAAGGTGTGCATAGATTTGATCATGTCACCAGTATTCTCGATACCCTTAAGCTGTTCTTCACTCAGAACACCATGAGCTTTGGCCACCTCTAGCAAAGTTTCTTTAAACTTCTCAGACTGAGGTATTGCCATATTCTCGTTATTAACAAATCTTTCCCAGCCAGTGCTTAAACCCTTCTCGAGGACACTATTACGAGCCTCGCTCATGGCATCTATAGCACCACCAACCACTTTACTGACATTGGTCCAGAGGTCTTTAGCCTGCTCAAAGTCACCGATTATGATCTGCCACGTTGAAGCCCATCCAGAACCTATGGCTTCTTTCAGTGTATCCATGAGCATTGAGAAAGTTTTTACTTCAGAAGCTGCATCGGTTGCTTTGCTACCAAGCTCTTCGAAGTACGCTATTTGTTCCTCGTTCAATCCTAGATTCTTAAGCTCTGTTTCATACTGTTCACGTTCGGCCTCGGTCAAAGACCTAACGTCTGTAGCATAAATTTTCAGAGTATTAGTCAGAACCTCGGTTGTCATCCACTGTTGCTGTAGTGAATCATTAAAGTTTCTTGTACCGCTTACAAGCTCATTCATTACCTTTCCCTGAGCATTTGTAGTAAGTATTCGGTACATACCATCAGATTCTTTTTCAACAGTACCAACAGCAGTTGCGACATCCAGCAACGCTTCTTTAAAGCCAACCGTTGCCATATTGGCGTTTTCAATTGATTTCCAGTCAATAAGTTTTACATAAACAGCCGACAAAGCCTGAGCAAAGTTATACATCGCTCTAGAAGCTTCGTTAGAGTTTGCACCGGAAATCGCAGCTTCATTTGCTACACCCTTAATGGCCGCAACAGCATCATTCAAACTAACACCAGCATTAGTAAATTTACCGATGCTATTAGTCATATCCGAAAATGAATAAATAGTCTGATCTGAGTATTTATTCAGTTCGTCTAGATACTGGTTTACGGTTGCAAGGGATTCACCAGTACTTGCCATGATGGTCTGAATAGATCCCATCTTCAACTCGTACTCTCTGAAGCCATCGGTAATGCCCTCCATTGTGAGAGCGTTTACCATCTTTTTACCAGCGTTAACTATTTTATTAGCAACCTGGTCTTCTATAATACTTCCAACTTTGAGCCATACGTCCCTTAAATGAAAGCCTGCTTTTGCTGCAGTGTTTTCGGCATTAGTAAAGGCTTCCTGTAATGGCGTCATGTTCACCTTGTCAAAGTGCAAGGCTTGTTTAAGCTTGTCTAAGGTGGACATGCTTTGCTGAACATTTTTCTCAAAACTAGCATTATCAAATTGCATTTTTACTATTTGATTATCTATCTGCTGGCTCATAAAGCACATACCTCCTTCCAAGCGTCTTTTGCGATCCTATCAAATATGGGTTGCATAGCGGGATTGATGTAATCGTTCGGTTGAACGTATCCACCAGTACCAGTGCCGTGACCATATTGTATTAATACCGCTATTGGAATACCATCATTTTGAGCATCGTTAATAAAAGCTAGAGTAATGTTACTACCCTCTTCGATGATCTCATATCGCCATAGGCTAGCGGTCTCTCCAGAGTCTTTTGGTGTCGACTGTTTTAGTGACATGACTCCTTGTTCTCCGTAACGCTTGAGTATAGACCGTAATTTGTTCTTCTTGAATGACTGTAAATTACCCAGGTATTCAAAGGTCTTACTAAATTGGTTATTGGTGGTAACTGTAATGTTCATGCCTCACCCCCGTGTACGCATTGCCGTCCTTCTAGCTGCGTTTAATGCGTCATTATTACGGATTATTTCACTTTTACTCATCTTTTTGGGAGGCTGGTTGTACGAGTTGCATACCTGTATCAGTGTTAGCAATCGGTTAAGGTGCCATTTTTCGTATTCGGATGGGATCTGTAAAGCTACCATCCAGTAATAGATGAGTTCTGATGTAATCACATCAGGTTGTTTACCTCTACCTCGTCCGGGCTTTGTGTTATCTCCGAACCAGGTGGCGGTCATTGGGTCTCGAATGTATTCGAGTATTTCTTGCTGTTGTGTAGGTGTAATTGATTTGTAGACATTAGGATCTACGTTTTTGTTTATAGTCATGCACTTGAAGTAATACTCCAACTGTTCGGGAGTCTTTTCATCATCCTTAAGAAAGGGTACATGATACTTAGACTCCCATTTAGAAATCGCAATAAGAGAATGCTCCAAATACAAGATGGTGGGTTTTGTGAATATAAATCGTTCTGATGCCTCGTCATATAGCTCAGAACCGTTGATAGTTAGTTCGAGAGACATTCTCTTATCGCTCCTTCCTAAATGATTAATGCTTCTGTGTTACAGCAGGAGCAGGTACGGGGTTGTCAAATTTGGGAACAACACCATTCACAAATTCCTGAGCTTTATCTGGATCCATAGCAAGTTCAGTAAAGATCTCGCTGTAAGCAGCGGACTGTGTGAACCTTGCTCTGATTTCGTCGTTCTTGATGAAGCGGCCATCGTCTGTCTTTTCGCCGTAAGCCATAAGCAGGAGTCCTTCGAACACCTTAATAGCTTCCTTCATATCTTTAGTCTTGATGAGTCTCTCGAGGCGCTTATCCATTCCGCCGTCTTCGCTGAGCTCCATTTTGAGCACGTCAGCTTTTGTCAGGTTGAAGTAAAAGTCTTCTTCTTTCTCAACCCCATTGAAATCTTCATACTTCTTTGTGATCTTATACATGGCTTATTCTCCTTTCAAAAAAGCGCCAGAGCCACCGGCTTATAGCTCAATGACCCTGGCAAAAACAGTTAATTAAAGTGTGGTAAGAATCTCGTAAACTTCATCGGGAAGAGGAAGTCTAGGATCTACTGCAGGCTCACCGCCAGATGCGGCTTTACCATAGAGAATCTCCTCGATAGCTGCGAGCTGCTCAGCTGTAACCTTTGTGCTATCGATCTCGAGGTGAGATGTAGCCTTTGCGTTAGGAATAGCGGTTACAGGTACAGGAGTAGTCTTGAACTCGTAAGAGAAAGTCTGAGCCTCAGGGGACTCGTTGATGGTCTGACGGCTCTTCTCAGAAGGAGAAGCAGTTGCGTTGTAAACCAGGTGGATTACATAGCCGTAATCAAGCAGCTCTGTGTCGTTTCCGATGATGGATCTGTAGGAAAGACCGAAAGCCTTTCTGTTCTGCTGAGCGATGGTTACGCCAGGAAGAAGCTCTGTTCTACCGTCGCAAGCCTTCCACTCATCAGGATATGTGTAGCACTCTACGGTACCACCAAAGTTCTCAGCACCACGAAGAGAACCATACTTAATATTATCAGCGTAGAAATCCTGTGCGTCACCGCCTTCGGGAGACTCGTTTACATTCGTAAAACCATTCCAAACTACGCCCTTAGGATAAGTCCCGTTTACACCGGGATA
>JAGCGE010000183.1 GCA_017649745.1 Clostridiales bacterium
AGAGTCTCACGGTTCAATACGTTAACATTGATGTGGTGACCTTCTTCTAGGATATAGTTATCGAGAAGCCCTGCAAGGTTCTCTTCACGGCTCTTCTCATCGATACCAAGAGCTGTAGGAACGATAGAGAATGTGTAGGAGATACCGTCTTCTGCATACTCGTAAGGAAGCTTACTTACTGAGAGCATGGATGCGATAGAACCGTTAACATCTCTACCATGCATTGGGTTAGCACCAGGAGCGAAAGGCTCGCCTGCCTTACGTCCGTCAGGAGTAGATCCTGTCTTCTTACCGTAAACAACGTTAGATGTGATAGTAAGGATGGACATTGTATGACGTGCGTTCCTGTATGATGGAACCTTCTTAAGCTTGTTGATGAATCTTCTCGTGATCTCAACAGCAAGATCGTCAACACGTGAATCATTGTTACCGAACTTAGGGAAATCACCCTCTACTTCGTAATCGATGCAGAGACCTTCCTCATTACGGATAGGCTTAACCTTCGCATACTTGATAGCTGATAGTGAATCCGCAACTACTGAAAGACCTGCGATACCGCATGCCATTGTTCTGTCGATGTCATCATCATGAAGAGCCATTTGAATCTTCTCGTAGCAGTACTTGTCGTGCATGTAGTGGATAACGTTAAGTGTATTAACGTAAAGTGCAGCAAGCCAGTCGAGGATAACGTCATACTTACGCATAACGTCTTCGAAGTCTAAGTATGTACCTCTGCAAGCGAGGAGCTCAGGTCCGATCTGAAGTCCGCTCTTCTCATCACGTCCACCGTTGATAGCGTAGAGAAGTGCCTTAGCAAGGTTAGCACGTGCACCAAAATACTGCATCTGCTTACCGATTACCATAGCTGATACGCAGCAAGCGATACCGTAATCGTCACCGAATCTCTTTCTCATGATACGGTCTGACTCATACTGGATAGAACATGTCTTGATAGACATCATAGCGCAGTATCTCTTGAAGTTGTCAGGAAGGTGGATACTCCAAAGAACCGTCATGTTAGGCTCAGGAGCAGGTCCAAGATTAGTAAGTGTGTGAAGGAATCTGTAGCTCATCTTCGTTACCATGTGACGACCGTCAGCACCGATACCGCCGATAGACTCTGTTACCCAGTTAGGGTCACCGGAGAAGAGCTCGTCATAAGCTGGTGTACGAAGGAATCTGATGATACGGAGCTTCATGATGAAATCATCAACGATCTCCTGGATCTCAGTTTCTGTATAACGGCCTTCCTCAAGGTCGCGCTGAGCGAAGATATCGAGGAATGTGCTAACTCGTCCGAGGGACATAGCAGCACCGTTCTGCTCCTTAACAGCTGCGAGGTAACCGAAGTATACCCACTGGAAAGCTTCCTTAGTATCAGTAGCCGGCTTAGAGATATCGAATCCGTAGGACTCACCGAGCTTTTTAAGCTTACCTAAAGCCTTGATCTGCTCAGCATGCTCCTCACGCTGTCTGATATAATCGTCGCTCATGTAAGGGTGATCGAAGTCATCCTTAGTGTTCATCTTCTCTTCGATGAGACGGTCAACACCGTAAAGAGCGATACGTCTGTAGTCACCGATGATACGTCCACGTCCGTAAGCGTCAGGAAGTCCTGTGATGATTCCGCTCTTACGAGCTGCTCTCATAGCAGGAGTATATACATCGAAAACACCATCGTTATGAGTTTTTCTATAGTGGAAGATGTCATCCACTCTCTCATCCATCTCATAGCCGTAAGCATCAAGAGAATTCTTGACCATTCTCATGCCTCCGAAAGGCATAACTGCACGCTTAAGCGGAGCATCTGTCTGAAGGCCAACGATGATCTCGTTATCCTTGTCGATATAGCCCGGTGCATAAGCATCGATGTCAGAGATAGTCTTAGTATCAACGTCAAGAACACCGCCTTTTGCACGTTCCTGCTCCATGAGGGACTTAAGCTTGTCCCATACCTTCAGCGTTCTCTCCGTAGGAGCTGCGAGAAAACTCTCGTCTCCGTCATATGGAGTATAGTTACGAACGATAAAGTCACGAACATTGATATGATTGCTCCACTTACCTTCTGCAAATTCCTTCATTTCTGATTACACCTCTTTATACACACTTTTTGTTTTTGATTTATTGTTTGTTATTTATTCGACTCTTTCAAAATCGGACGGACCGTGCTTACACAATGGACACTCGAAATCCTCAGGAAGCTCGTCGCCCTCATAGATATATCCACAGATCTTACATACCCAACCCTTTTTCTTCTCTTCGTAGTTGCCCGGCTTCGGCTTGATATGATCGAAGTAGTAAGCGTATGTTACTGACTTTGCGTCTGACAGGATCTTAGCCTCAGTAACAACTGCTACGAATACAGTATGTGTCTCATACTCGATAGTATCGACTACCTTGGCAGAGATGACTGCGTTAGTTGCCTTCTTGAAATAAGTAAGTCCGTTGGACATCCTGTCCTTCTTCTCTTCTTCAGTAAACTTATCCTGATCTCTTCCTGATACGAATCCGAACTTCTTGAAAATATCGAATGTCGCATCTTCAGTGAGAACAGATACGTTGAACACGCCTGTCTCCTTGATGATCTGGTTGGAAAGATTATTCTTGTTGACTGCAATAGAGATCCTTCCTGGCTGAGAAGTGATCTGTGTAACGGTGTTGATGATACAACCATTATCGAATGTGCCCCACTTTGTCGTGAGGACATAAAGTCCATAAGAAATATTATTGAACGCCTTCTCGTCGATGGAAGCCTCAACAACTGCCTCTTCGACAGGCTCTTCGTCTTTTCGAACAGAGATATCGGATGTGAGCTTCTCAACAAGAGCATCGATGTCTGCCATCTTGTCTTCCTTGAGAGATGACTTGATGGAAACGCCCTCTTCGATGATCTCGCAGTTCTTGAGCTTGCTTAAAGCTTCTCTCATGAGCTTGCCTGAAGTAGGTGCCCATGAACCATTCTCTACGATAGCGATCTTACGGTTCTGGAGATTATGTGAAACGATATCTGCGATAGCTGCTTCCATAGTTACGAAGATACCTGCGTTATATGTTGTAGAAGCAAATACGATGTGACTGTACTTAAATGCTGCAGAAACGATATCAGAAGCAGGCTTAACTGATACGTCGAACATCGTAACAGGAATGTTCTTGTCAGAGATCTTGCTCGCGATGATCTCAGCAGTATTCTCTGTGTTGCCGTATACAGAAGCGTATACGACCATGACACCTGTTACCTCAGGAGTATAGGAACTCCACTTGTCGTACTTCTCGATAAAGTCGGAAAGGTGCTTTCTCCATACGAAGCCGTGGAGAGGGCAGATCATCTTGATATCAAGAGTCGAAGCTTTCTTAAGGACTGCCTGAACCTGAGTTCCGTACTTACCGACAATGTTGGTGTAATATCTTCTGGCTTCGTTAAGATAATCCTTCTCGAAATCAACGAAGTCAGCGAAGATAGCGCCGTTAAGGGCACCGAATGAACCAAATGCATCGGCTGAGAACAAGATCTTGTCTGTCTTCTCATAGCTCATCATGACCTCAGGCCAGTGGACCATAGGCGCCATAACAAATGTGATCTCGTGCTTACCGAAATTAAGTGAATCGCCTTCCTTGACGATAACTGCCCTGGAGTCAACGTCGAATGTAAAGAACTGCTTGATCATCTCCAAGATCTTCTGGTTACATACGACCTTCACGTCAGGGTATCTGAGGATGAGTTCTTGCAATGTAGCTGAATGGTCAGGCTCCATGTGATGGACTACGACATAGTCGAGAGTTCTTCCCTCGAGAGCAAATTCAACATTCTCGAAGAATACTCTTCCAACAGCCTTATCAACCGTATCGAAAAGAACTGTCTTCTCATCTTTAAGCAGATAGGAGTTATAGGATACACCGTCTGGTACCGAATAAACGCCCTCAAACATAGCAAGTCTTCTATCATTTCCTCCGACCCAGATAAGATCCGATGTTATGTTCTTACAACAATGCATACCATACCCTCCTAATTTATAAT
>JAGCGE010000019.1 GCA_017649745.1 Clostridiales bacterium
GTGATAAAACTGGGGATGTATTTTCGAATATAAAGAGTGTGTCCAATGTGGACCACAAAATGACCTGCAAGCGCCATGAAAAAGCCGAACCAAACAGCATATAATACCTGGCTTGGAAAATAATAAGCAAGATGACTTATCCCACCGAATAAGATCAGTTCCTCATATACTCCGATAGCCATTCCCATCTCCGTATAACCGATATAGTTATTCATGACTTTAGGAAAACGATCATAAAGCCATGGATTCTTACGGAAAAACCAGCCGAATCCGACTATTTCTTCCATATCATGAAAGATAAAGATCAAAGGTAAAAGTAAAAGATATTCACGCATATTATACCTCCTATAAGTGATACACTTGTATCACTTTCTGAGTTATCATAGAATGACAAAAGAGGAATGTAAACGAAAAACTCATAAGATACACTATCTTTCAAAAAAGTGTCACTTTGGAGGAACTTTATATGCACGAATCGACTAATCCGTCAGCAATAAGATCACAAAAAGAGATAACTGATGCATTACTTCAGTTAATGAAAGATCACCCGTATAACGAGATAACGATCAAGCAGATCCTTCTCGAATCTCAACTTGCCAGAAAGACATTCTATCGCAATTACGATTCAAAGGATGACGTCCTTTTCTCTTTGATCAGAAAGAACATCTATGATTACTTCGATATCGTAAATAATGCCAAAGGCGATGCACTTACAACAATATTTTCATTCGCTGATAAGAACCGCAGACTGCTTCGCCTGCTAGACAAAAATGATATGCTCCATATTGTCCTTCACTGTCTCAATGAATACTCTTCTACTATGCTCAAAAAGCAGAATCAGGAACTCAATCCGTTCGTCAGATTATTCGATGGACTGGACAGTGATTACCTTGTTGCGCTCAACATAGGAGCAATATGGAATGTCATATCACTCTGGGTCCATAACGGTATGAAAGAGAAACCGGATGAAGTTAAAAAGTCTATCGAGATCTATCTTTCTAGACTAAGTTCAAGCGTGTGATAAAAGCTCGATCATCTTGCTGTTGATCTCATCATGTAGTTCATGATTAAGTCCATGTCCTGCGTCCTCATAGAACACAGCATCCATATTGTTTTTAAGCAAAGCTTCCCTGCCGCCCATCTTCTGGAACGGATCTTCATTACCGACCAGGAAAGTAACCTTTGTTCTTAAAATATCGATCTGTTCAGGCGTGAAAGTCTTCTCGATCTTGTGATATCCCATCGCTGCATTATTGAATCCTTTAAGAAGACTTTTATAATGATCCATGATCAGGGCATCATCAGTAAATACAGTATACTTACTTCCGCAAAGTTTCCTAATGAGTTTTTGAACATTCTTATCGTTTGGAAAGAGAGCCTCAGGAAGGAAGATCTTAAACATCGGCGGAATTACTCCACTTTTACTTTCGCTATGAACTGCTCCTGAGATACATATTCCCTTCTTGACCTTATCTGTACGTCGTATTGTATAAAGAGCAACAAGATAACTTCCCATCGATACACCTGCAAAATAAGCACGGTCAATGTTAAGTCCCTGAAGCGTTTCATCTATCCATTTTGTATCATCAAAACTCTTGTTATAGTTCTCATTTGGAACGCTTTTACCAGGACCTCCCATCGTATCGATAGCATAAATCCTATAGTGCTTTCCAAGTTCCTTTGCATTGAAGATCCACATCAGCGCAGAATCATCTCCGACACCGTGAAACAACACAAGAGGATCACCATCTTTAATACCTGTCTCAATAACGTGAGTTGTGCCGTATGTTGTTTCAATATCACGCTCAATAAGCTCACAGTCCCAACCTTTAAGCAGCTGATCATATGTCTCTATTATCTTTTCTCCGGCCTTCCGACTTCTGTATTTCTTGACCATAATCTCAGAATGTCCTCCTGTGAAATAACGTAAGCATTTTGCCGAACTTATCTATATCATTCGTAAAGTATCCAAGCATAATGATGGCATGATATTCTGATGCGAGCATCCCTGCATCCTTATCCTTGATCATGCCTCTTTTAATGAGCTCATCGAAAACAGCTTTTGCATGCACGATTGGATCTTCGAAAAGCATCTTCCTCCAAATCTGATCAGCTTTTTCATCGTGAAAACGTTCACATTCCAAAGTCTTCAGAAGTTTATCAACCTTATCATTATTCAGGTATCCGGTCACATAGAGCTTACCTACATTGACAAAATCCTTACATTTAATTTCTTTAGTCTTCCCGAGTGCTACGAAAAAGTTTTGAGTAAGACCGTTAGTTACTTCTTCGGCTTTTTCGATAAGAGCATCAAATATATCCTGCTTGCTCTTGAAATAATAGTAGATCGAACTGGTCCTTATCCCTACTGCGCCTGAGATATCTCTCATGGATACCGCCGCATATCCTTTTTGCGAGAAAAGATCAAGAGCTGTATTGAGTATTGATTCCTTAGTTCCTTCAGCGGTCATCTTATAGCACCTCCATATCTACCGAACGCTCGTTAGGTAAATATTAAGATAGAACTTCCCTGAAGTCAATATGAGAATAGTTATTTACTGATCACATCATCAAATAGTCCGTTTTCACAAAACTTCCAATATGTTCCATCCGGATTAAGTGCTTCCTTATCTCCATCAAGATATGCAATTATCTTACTTTTCGTCACGAAATCCCGCGATTCAAAAACTTCCTTGGAAAGGTCCTTTAAAGCATCTTTACCCAGCCTTTCGACCAAGTAATCAATATCAACATGATATTTCCAGAAATTATCAATTGACGTCATCTTTTTCAGGACAGTTTCGTTGTTGGAATTAAGATCATTTATGACAGGAAGTACATCTGTTATAAGTTTGTTTTCGAATGATTTCCAAGACTCATTGAAAACACTCTCGGATTCCATATGATATGTTCCTCTGAACTGGTAAGACATAATCAGTTTTTTATTTCGATTAACAGTAAGATTACCATCGTAGATTATGTACTCATATGATCTGTTATTGTGGCTTCTCCAGATATAAAGATGCGTTAGATAATCTCCGTCTTTTTTCTTGAAAGCACTCTTGCTCTTCACAAAGACCCATGAATCACCAATAATTTTCGAGATTCTATCAACCAACAATTCATATGCTTCCTCTGTGGAGTAAAAGGTGTCCGGTTGTTTTACTTCCTCTGCAAAGTGTAGAGTATCTTGTTGTTTTTTTCGAAAAAGATCAAGAATTCCCATCCGGCACCTCGCATAATTTCCTGTTGAAAGAATTATAACATTATCCCGTTACTTCGCTCTTTTTTCGAAAATAAAAAAGTCTTCTGCGACTGATCGCAAAAGACTCTTTTTAATCGATTTGACTAGGTCTTTCAAATGAGACCCATTCACGTTTCTGAGGGGAATTGAACTCCTGTCTTGGTTGGTTATATTCAGGATATACGCAAATAACTCTGCCTTGATCAACGCGTATGCTCTTGTGTAAGCTTCATATTATTCATCATTAGGAAAAAGCACAGTAACGCTATTATTAACA
>JAGCGE010000184.1 GCA_017649745.1 Clostridiales bacterium
GCATCTGATACACAAAACCGCTGTAGAAGTCTACATTAGCGCAGATGTTTTTGTTTACCTTATGCTTTTCCATTATTAGTCTTTGAGCAATCAACTCAACTCTTTCATAGAACAGAAATTCTTTTGAAAGGTCTTTCTCGAGAGCTAATCTCTTAGCAAAGGTTTTAAGGATAACCTCTCTTGGATCTGACAAGGTATATACAGCATGACCCATCCCATAGATCAGACCGGAACCGTCAAATGCCTCTTTGTTCAATATCTTCAGCAAGTATGCTTCTATCTCAGATTCGTCCTCACGATCAACTATATTTTCTTTCATGTCTCTGAACATATCCATTACCTTCAGGTTTGCGCCACCGTGACGTGGTCCTTTCAACGAGCCGATGGAAGCTGAAATTGAAGAATACGTGTCTGTTCCTGAAGATGTCACAACATGAGTCGTGAATGTCGAATTATTTCCGCCACCATGTTCTGCATGCAGTATGAGAGCTATACTTAATACTTTCGCTTCAAGCTCGGTATATTTACCGTCAGGTCTGAGCATAAGAAGTATGTTCTCAGCCATAGAATAACCGACTTCAGGATTACGGATAAGAAGTGTCTCGTCCCTTCTGAAATGACAGTATGCTTTATATCCATATACTGCAATTAAAGGAATCTTATTGATCAATTCGAGTGACTGTCTAAGCACATTTTCAGGCGAAATATCGTCCGGTTTCTCATCATATGTATATAGTGTCAGGACACATCTTTGCATCGCATTCATTATATTGGAATTCGAAGCCTTCATGACAACATCACGGATAAAGCGATTCTCAAGATTCTGCATCTGCCACATAACATCCAGAAACAGTTCAAGTTCATCATCACTCGGTATTTTCCCAAAGAGCAATAAATAAACAGTTATCTCAAAACAGTATTTGTTATTGCCGTATCGCTCTATCAACTCACTGACGTTATATCCCTGATAATATAATTTCCCGTCTGCAGGAACTGTCATTCCGGCTACACTATCTGTAGCACATACATCTGACACCTCAGTCAGTCCTGTAAGGACCCCCTTTCCGTTTGAATCTCTCAAACCTCGTTTAACGTCGTACTTTTCATACAGTTCCTTATCGATCCTATGATTTTTAAGTAATTCCGTATTCAAGATCTCCATTTTTTCTGAAAGCATTTATCTTAACACCATCCTTAATTTGCCAAGCAAATCACACTATAATCGATTCCACACTTGATATGATATTTGCATAATCAAGAGTGCTCTCTTGTATAAGTGTGCTTACTCTGCTTAATGCGGCTTCATCGTATTTCATACCACTTCTTAATACTCTCGGCACCATACGATGGACTTCACGTTCAAGTCTTCGCCTATCCAATTCAAGCCTTGCATACAGATCTATTCTTTCAATCCGTTTACCGGCTTTAATAATATTTCTGATCTGTTCGCCATCTATCTGATCATCTACGATTCCCCAGAAAGCCAGCAGATCATCCGTAACCTGCTGTAATTCGATTAAGGGAGAACTGCTTCTTGCTGCATTATTCATTGCATAAATAGACAGCTGAATATAGGAAAGAGCGTCGGAACCGATAGTCTCTCTTAATACGATTGCATTATCATATGCTCTGTTCAGATTGCTGACTATCGAATCAGGAATACTCTCATCAAAAGGATATCTCCTAAGAAAATCTTCCTTAGACCGGTATATATTCGGAATATCCAATGATTCACAGTAGTTCTGGAATACGGCATCGCCTTCTTCTATCAACAGATCAAAACTTCTGGCGAATATTCTCAATGTCGTATACACACGCTCTGAATATCTTCCCAACCAATAAAGATGGTCAACCTGTTCTACTGAGATAATACCCATGTATCCTTAAACCCTCCTCCCTGAGATGAGTTGACGATGAATGATGCCGGATTTCTCGAAAACCTTGTCAGTCCGCTCGCCCAAACGATCGGTTCATCTGCCATTAGCACAAAAGCTCTTAGATCAGCCTTGCGTGGTACGATCTCGCCTTCATCCAAAATATCCAGATCCTGGAAATCAATAATCTCCTGAGCAATAAAACGTCTCGGTTCGGCCTTGAGAAGACTGATGAAGTTTACTTTCTGCTCTGAGGTCATGGTATTTCCGAATACAACACCATATCCGCCTGCTTCTGCTACATCCTTCAGCACAAGATCATCAAAATTATCAAGCACATATTTCATATCTTCTTCATAGAAAGGAAGATATGTCGGAGCATTTTTCAAGATCGGCTCCTCATCGAGATAGTATTTGATCATCTTCGGCACAAAATAGTAGATTCCCTTATCATCTGCTACACCATTGCCGGGAGCGTTGAGGAGAGCTACATTTCCTTTTCTGAATACATCATAGATATGCGGTATGCCAATCAACGATTCAGGATTGAAATTCATAGGATCCAGATACTCATCCGAGATACGTCTATAAACGGCACCAACCTTTTCTTTTGCACCGCTTGCACTCCTGTAATACAGATGATCATTCTCAACAAATAACTCTGCTCCGCTGACAAGATGAGCTCCTGTTCTTTCTGCCAAAAACGAGTGCTCAAAATATGCTGCATTGTATCTGCCCGGAGTAAGAATTACAGTGTGACCACCGGTATTTACATAATCCATCGTATTTCTTAAAAGATCTGCATAGTTTCGGTTGTCAAAGAGCTTTATATTCTGAAAAGTCTCCGGTGAACTCATTCTGCAAAGATCTCTCGCTATCATTGGATAAGACGCACCGGAAGGGACCCTGAGATTGTCTTCCAGGATATACCACTCATTATCTTTTCCCTTAACCAGATCAATACCCGAAATATGCGAATATATACCTTTAATCGGTAATACTCCTTCACATTCAGCCATATATCCGGAAGAGGCAAATATGAAATCTTCAG
Organism: Clostridiales bacterium; assembly: GCA_017649745.1. The sequence goes on from JAGCGE010000184.1 coordinate 2,926, forward strand.
GTACAACGCCGGATCTCACGATACTCTTGTCTGAATATATATCTTTAAGAAACAGATTGAGGGCCAAAACTCTCTGTTTCAACCCTCTTTCTAACATTTCAAACTCGTCATGCTCTATAATGCGTGGAATAGAATCAAAGGGGAATAACTGTTCCCTAAATACATTATTCTTATAGATGCCGAATTTTACTCCGTAGCGGGCAAGAAGATTATTAATCTTATCTGTATGTTGCAGCAGCTGATGCTCTAATCGAGTCATATTTCCACCTCCTTGAAAAATGTGTTTTGTATATTGCAAAATCTCAATTTCCTAATTTGTTTTCGACAATATTTCTTTGTGTGTTCCCCGGTGCCCAAACACTGGGGACACAACGTTAGGTGGAAATATGAGAATACAAAACAAAATCAAACATCAATCTCTGATTTGAATTGATTATTTTCCTTTTGAGCATTGGTAATTGCGTCAATTGAAAAGAGATAATCACAGGCCGTCACTGCAGATAACCGACTAACTTGAAACCTGTTCATACTGATCCCTCCTTTTCATTCTCAAAAAGTATTGATACTTGTGTTCAATGCATTTTTGATATTGTTGTTTTATTTTAAGTCAGATTGTATCAGTAAGACAAAAACAAAGAAAATACGAATAACGTACACACGATAATACCAATTAAGTATAATAACGAAGAAAGAATCATAGTCATTCTTCCTTTCTTTTCTGACAATAGATGAAACAGAGTCATAGTATCAGAGTTATGCAATTACCACTGATAAATATATATCAACAGTCAAAAGATCTTCAAAGTTTATATTGATGCTAGACGCAAATCAGCGTTGTTATGTTCTGGGACACAATATGCAAACGAACGAGAAAAACTACTCATTTGGTGATGAAAGAACGGTTGAAGATGTTAAAAAGCTACTAACAGGAGCTGCTTAACTGATTTTCAACCATTTCAACCACTTTCAAGGAAAAAATATAGGGGTCGGAAATGGCTCCAACCCCTTGCAAATACTGGTGATCGTGAGCGGATTCGAACCGCTGGCCTACCGCTTAGGAGCGTCCAAAGAAAATCTAATAACATTGAAAGGACGGGGTTTCCGGGCTACTCCTTCATATCTTAAGCCACTTTTAAGCCACTTTTTATTCTCGTTCATCCAAAACTTTCTGCACTCTGTCTTGAACAATCGCTATTACTGAATCCAGATCCTTCTGTTCTGTGAAGTATGCCGGCATCTCTTCAATAACGATCTTGCTTATATCAGCATCTTCGGAATAAATTCTCGAGCAGCTGTCGATTATCTTCTCGAAGTCATTAACAGTCTTTTCAGAGAATGTCATCGGTCTGTTTGAAACCGCAACATCATAGCCAAAGATCCAATTACCGCC
>JAGCGE010000020.1 GCA_017649745.1 Clostridiales bacterium
AAGCGATCTGAAAGGCGCATACAGCGATCCTGAAGAAATCAAGTCTTCAGAGCTTAGTTCATTAGGATCCGACATGCTTACATACTGGAACAAATAAGAAGACTTTATGACAACGAAGGTCCTCAGATCGACTGATTTAATTATCTATCTTTCTTATAACACAAACTGTATCTGGTTACTCCATTATCCGCAGTAACGGTATTGTATAATTCACAACCGAAATGTTGATACATATCGGCATAAGATCTCATGTCGGTATCAAATAGCAAAGGTATGTTCAATTCATCCGATTTATCCTTTGCGAAATTGATCAATTCAGTAGCTATACCTTTGCCCTGCATGGTCGTGTCAACACATACCATCAGGGCATCGATATGTCTACTTTTAGCGTATCTCTCATTGGAACCACTGATCTGTTTTACAAAACTCATCATGCTCTTAATTCTCGAAAGACGGATCTTGGTAAACATCTTAAAGAGCATCTTCAGTTGCGGCAATTTAGGATGATCAGCAGAATCCTCCAAACCGATAAAACCGGTAAGATCTTCATTCGCATAAAGCTCACCTGATTCATAAACATAATCAACGTAAAAGGACATATATTTCATAACATCCTCACGACGTTCTTCTTCACTTCCCCAGTTATGGAAAAGTTCATTGGTTACAAAAGCTTCTCCGATCATCTCTCGGATCCGCTTAAGTTGTTCTTCGGTTAGGTTCTCTGCTTTTCTAATCATTCTTATTCTCTATCTGTTAACTTCTTATCAAAACGATCGAGCACTTCCAACATATCCTCAGATACTCTCATTCGGCATTCCTTCTTAAGCGCGTCAGGAACACCGTAGAAAGCTTCCGCCATTGACCCTGCAATACAAGTCAGCGTATCACAGTCACCTCCGAGAGATACTGCTGTTCTGATCACATCTTCGAAATCATTCCCTTCCAGGAATGCAGTGATCGCTTCAGGAACTGTTTCCTGACAACTTTCCACATGATGATAATTAGGTCTTATCTCATCGCAGGTTTTCGAAAGATCGTAGCCGAATTCACGGATGATATACTCTTTGATCTCCGTTTTCGATCTGCCGTTTCTTGCAAGGAATATTGCGCTTGCTGTCGCTTCAGCTCCCTTTATTCCTTCAGGATGATTATGTGTTACTTCAGATGACAGTTTGGCAAATCTTCTGGTCTTTTCGATCGTATCAAATAGCCATCCAACTGAAGACACTCTCATAGCAGAACCGTTGCCCCAACTGTTATATGGTTGCGGCTTCTCATTTGACATTAACCAGTCGCCGAATCTTGCTCCGTATCCAGCATAAGGATACTTTCTTCCCCATGTCCTCATAGCTTGGATCAGAGCATTATGAACTGTCGTATCATCAGTATCATCTTCTATGTCCATAAGGGCCTGTGCCACTGCTACCGTCATTATCGAATCATCCGTAATTCTCGAACCTTTGCTAAAGAGAGGAAAATCCTTTGTCTTATCTCCCCTGTCAAACTCATAAGGTGAACCGATAATATCACCTAAGATCGCACCATACATATTCTGTGTCCTCCTTTATTCTCTTGATGATTCAAGTGTATCCAAAATGAGGGGTGGAGTGGTCGCCTGTCTTGCGACAAATTAATCAATCGTGTAATAAACATCAACCGACATGTCATTGTTATATACTTCGTAGGCTCGATCGGAAAGCTTTAAGTTCTTATCTTTTGCATATCTTTCATTATCTGTCCTCCGATCTTTTGTCTCGGACAGATGATAAGCCTGGCCGTAACGACCAGGTCAATAGGATATTTTTATATTTCAGGTATGCGAAATTTCCTTCCCGCGTCCGGAAAATCAAACAGCATTTTTTCGCACTCACTTTCTACTTCTGAGAAGAACTTTTCCGTGCCTCTCTGACTAACCATTGAAAGACCATCAAAGGATACCGAAACATCATTCTCATGTTCCTTCAAAAGATACTCAATACTTCCGCGAAGATCATCAGCGGAGAAATGCTTTTCGAGATCAAGTTGCGAGATGATCTTCTTTAGATCGTACTTATCCGCTGTGATAAGCAGAGCCTGTGCAGTCTTTGCGATATCAGGATCAGAAAGCATGATCCAGTTGTCCTGAATGATGCACTCTCTTCTGTATGCTTCTCGAAAACCATCTACATCTTCCAGGCCAAAATTCTTCCAGCATGGTGCGTACAATATTGCATTGTTAAAGATATCTGTCAGGATGTGAAGTGTGTAGCCCTTAAGAAAAGATTCAGTATCGGAATCATCTGCAAGAACACTCGTCTCAAACCAGAAATCCTTGAGTCTTCCATACCACTTAATGAGCGGTTCTTCGGTACATATCTCACCCCAGGTTTCCTCTTCCTGAAGGCAATGACTTCTCGCCTTAATTCTCTTTGTAAAATCCGAACGCGAATGTACTGCATCAGGAGCTATACTTCCAAGCATAAACAGTTCACTATTTCCCATCGGATGAGTCTTCAAAAATCTATCCGCTATTACCAGATGCGTCATTGCGTATGACATGCATATCACCTTCTCAATCGTTACTATATTTGTTTATTTCTTCCGCAGTCGGAAGAGCAGGAATACCACCGTGTCGTTGAACACAAAGTCCTCCGGAGATCGTTCCGTACTTTGCAGCAACTTCAAGACTTTCCCAAGTAATATCGGAAACTGACTTTACTCCTTGATGGAGCAAGCTGGATAAAAAACCGCCCCAATAAGCATCCCCTGCTCCTGTTGTATCAACTGCCTTAACATCCATAGAAGAAAAGAACTCAGATCTATCTTCAAAGAATATCTCTGAACCATCTCCGCCAAGAGTCAATGCAACTGCAGTAATATCGTATTCATGCATAAAAGAACAGATATTTTCTTTACCTCCAACAAAATCAAGTTCTTCATCGGATATCTTCAGAAGATCGACATAAGGAAGTATCTTTACAACCTCTTTTTTACACTCTTCAAAGCTCCAGATCTTATCTCTGAAATTAACATCAAAACTAACGATCTTACCCAAGGATCTCGCCTTGGAAAGAGCTAATAAAACAGCATCTCTTTCAGGTAATCCTGACTGACTTACTGAACCTGCGTGAACTATATCCCATGAAGAGAGATCGACCTTATTTACGTCATCAGTATCAAGCAAAAGATCAGCTCCGGGTTTTCTCGCGAAAGTGAAAGAACGATCACCATTTTCATCTAAGGATACAAATGCCATGGTGGTGGTTGCCTTATCAGTAAGATCACTGCAAAGAAGTTCGACATTGTTGTCTTCCATCGTCTTCTTCAGTAAACGACCAAAATCATCATTTCCGAGCTTACCTAAGAAACCTGTCTTAATACCGTTTCTGGAAGCACTGACTGCAACATTAGCAGGTGCTCCTCCCGGATTAGCTGTATAAGAATGTTCCATTCCAATAACCGGTGTAAAATCAATAAGTATCTCTCCGATACATAATATACTCATAGCTATTCTCCCTATCGTCAATGTGTCCTCATATTTGAAGCTACTTCATATGCTGTATATTCATGATCGAATTCATATCCCAATTTTTCTGCCAAATGTACTGAACCCATATTCTGTGCATCCCAACTTGGATATAGTCCTTCATCAAGGCACCTAAGGATCAATGCAGAACAAACTATTAATGCAAGATGTTTTCTTCTTTCTTCAGGAACAGTATCAACTTCAATCTCAATACCTTCTCTGTATCTTGTATAAGAAGATGCACCTGCAACGATCCTGCCGTCCTTTAAGATCACTACACCTCGTCCGATTTCCAGGTACTTATCCTTGCTCGAAAATGCAGAAACAAAAACTGCCGTAACAGGATCCTTAACACATTCATCGTAGATATTGCTATCTATATTTTTGATCTCATAACCTTGTGGAAGCAGTTTCAGATTTTCTTTAAGCTGTTCGACATTAAAACGTGTATCTTTTTTGATCGCATATCTAGTCATCTTTTTCGCATCAGGATATACGGATTCTATTAGCTTTGCCCATTCATCATTCTGCGGTGTCATTATCACAAATCCGTCAGGTTTATTCCTTACCAATTCCTCATCAGGTTCACCTGCATAAAAGCCAAAAACCCCCACAAATGCCATCGCAGATTTCGGATCCTCAAGATCAGTAACAAAGACTTTTCCCATTACTTTTTGAACGCAGGAATAGATCAATGTCTCATTCCATCCTTCAAACAATTTTTCAACTTTTAATGTATCTTCTATCTCGTAAATCATATGCTCTCTTATTGTTTATAATACTCATCTCTTAACACAGTCATGTGCTCGATAATGTTAGTTTTCCACGGCATCATTTCACTTAATTTTTCACAAGGAAACTGGTTGCATATTCCGCAAAACTGAACGCCATGTTCCCTTGTGCAGGCGTGCACTTTGCACCTGCCTGATTCAGCCCATTCCGGGACATAACCGTCCGCTTCGATGCACCCAGGGCATATCCCCGCAGCTTTCTTAGAGCAACCTACACAACACTCTCCGCATGCAGTAATCTTTGTAAAATCAGTCATATATTTTCCTCTCAATCATTCACTAAATTCAGGAACTGTTCTTTCGCCCAATAGTACTGTCCCTTTTCTTCAAACTCTCTAAAGAAGACTTCGATCATCATCGTCAAATAAAGAATAATATCGTACCAACGAAGTCTCTTTAATTCAGATTCAGTGAAATCATTTTTCCCAAAACCTTCAAGAAAATTTTTATTCCAATTATGCTTTCTGAAACGATCATCCATTAAAGGTTCGCCCCACATTGCTCGTTCCCAATCTATGATTCCCGATACATGATCTTCCTCAACAAAAACATTTCCTTCCCACATATCCCAATGGACAAGAGTTGCAGAAGAAACTTCTTTGAATATGTGTTTTTCATTATCAAATTCATCCAATAATTGTTTAACGTCACATCCAAGATCTACGTTTTTCTTCTGACTATCTGAGATCAGATTTTGGAGCATCAATTGTACAAATTCAGATAAGTGATCGTATCTTTTTGTGTCACCAAGAAAACCGAATTGAGGATTAGTAATCGAACATAATTGTTTGGATATCTCACCGATCTGAATAGCGAGCTTGCGATTGATTTCATCCGATAATTTTTCTTTTATAAAACTGTAATTAACCCCAGGAAGTTTCTCCATAAAAAAGTAATCGCCATCACATATATTTCTTGAACGATCATATGCTAAGACATCTGCAACTTTAAATGAACAGTGCTCTCGTACCAATTGCATTGCCGTAACTTCAGCATCCATCAAATGGATCTCGTTAGATGTATTCCCTGTCGTATCTTTTGCAGCGATCTTAAGGATACATTCTTCACCGTCGTTGAAAGTGATATTGTATGTGACATTGCACATTCCTTCTGTCAGTTCCTGAATATCAGTAACCGTTTTCTCAGGAAATGCCTTGCTTATCATTTCATTTATGGTACTGTCTGACTGCCTGTTCTTAGTTATCATATTCTGAATCCTCTTCCATATCTTACCTCTTCATAGTATCAAACATTTTCGCGAAAAATAAAAGACACTAAGCGTATAACCAAGGATCAAATGACTATTTCTTCAGATGTTGGCTGTATGCATTGACTAAAAATATTATCGCTCTCGGATATCGCAGCAAAGGTTGCCAATACACAAATAATTACACCGCTAATCCTCAGATCAATGATCGATACTGTAAATGGTAAAAGAAACAGTGCAAAACCTGTTATCTTATTCATCACAGTATGCGCAGCAACAATCTTTCTCAGCCAGACGTATCCTAATATGATGTTTACTACTTTGATCAGTGCAATGACTGCGATCCAGATCATAAGCCATATCGGAATATCAAGAGTAGGTATCATCTTTATCATGCATACAACAACAAAAGCCAGATCAGCTACTGTATCCAATTTCGATCCAAATTCACTGACTCTGCCTGTTTTCCTCGCAACCGTTCCGTCAATCATGTCGCTTAACCCGGCAACAATATACAGGATATAAAATATCGGTGAAAACACAGAAAAGAACAGCAAAGCAATACTACAAAGGGTTCTTATTCCTGTGATGATATTAGCCATATTTAAATGGCGTCCTAATTTCGATCCAATTACCATCTGAGATCATCTCCTCATGATTTAGATGCGACTCGAGCCAAAGAAACTATTACCTCGCAATGTTCTGTCCATGGGAACAGATCAACCGGGATGATCTTTTGAGCTTTATATCCTTCCTTCTCGAAAAGACTAAGATCTCTTGCGAGGGTTACAGGATTACACGAAATATAGCACACCTTAGAAGGTGATAATCCGGCCGTTGCCTTGATAAATTCAGGCGTAGTTCCTGCTCTTGGAGGGTCCAAAACGACCGTATCGAACTTTATTTCAGATTTATTACGCTGCATATATAAAGTGCAGTCAAGTCCTACAAAATCAATGTTTGTAACATTGTTAAACTTGGCATTTTCTTTCGCACAGGCTACAGAATCACGATTTAACTCTACTCCGACAACAGATTTCACCTTGGAGGCGAAACAGATTCCGATGCTTCCCGTTCCGCAGTATGCATCGAGGACTTTTTCGCTACCTTTGAAGTCACAAAGCTCTATTGCTTTCGAATATAATTTCTCTGTTTGCTCATGATTTATCTGGAAAAATGCCGTTGGCGAGATGCTAAATGTCTTTCCGAGGATCACATCACGGATATAACCTTTGCCGTATGCTGTCATAGACTTAGGACCGAGGATCATGGAATCAGTTCTGTTATTTACATTGATAATTATCGATGTAATTTCCGGATGAGCTTTCACAAGAGCCTTTATAAAGTCTTTTTTACCCGGAAATACTGGATTTGCAACGACCATTACAACCATTGTCTCAGAAGTTGTTTCAGAACGACGTATTAATGTTCGTCTATATAATCCTGTACCTCTTCTCTCGTCATAGATGTGTATCCTGAACGAATTTAAAAGCTTAGCAATGGTCTTTAGTATCTCTGAAGCGGCTCTATTCTCGATCAGACAGTCATCATTGGAGATTATCTTGTGTGAGCCTTCCTCATATGTACCATATAAGATCTTACCGTTAACTCTGGTATATGCAGCGTGGACCTTATTCCTGTAATAATACGGATCATCTGCTCCGATTACATCCTCGACCTTACCGAATTTGCCCAAAAGAGCAGAGACTTCCTTTTGTTTTTTCTTCAAGGAAGTCTCGTAATTGTCGTTTATATATGCGCATCCGCCGCATTTCTTGGCAAACGCGCAGGTTTTCATGCTCTCAAAGCCCCGTTAACTGTGTGCTTGAGAAGTACGGATGTTGTAACGGATCCTACACCCCTTGGAACAGGTGTGATACCCTCAACGATCTCACTTACGGATGCGAAATCAACATCACCGCAGAGCTTGCCATTCTCATCAACGTTCATTCCGACGTCAATAACATACTGACCTTCGCGAACATATTCGCTATTAAGCATCTTAGCTACACCTGCGCATGCAACGATGATATCAGCGGCCTTACACTCAGCCTTAAGATCAGCTGTCTTGGTATGACAGATAGTAACTGTAGCATTCTCGCCCATGAGAAGCATAGATACAGGCTTACCGATAACAAGGCTTCTTCCTACAACTGTTACCTTCTTACCCTTAAGTTCGATTCCGTAGAACTTTAAGATCTCGATAACTGCCTGAGCGGTACATGGTGGAAATGTATTCTTATCTCCAGCGAAAACACCTGCAAGACTAGCAGTTCCCATTGAATCAACATCCTTCAGAGGATTGATGATTTCCTTGATCCTTGCCTCCGAAAGTGACTTAGGAAGTGGTCTGAACATGAGGATACCGTGGATATCCTTATTCTCATTAGCATCCTTGATAGCAGCCTCGAGATCATCCTGTGAACAATCAGCAGGAAGCTCCTTAACAACTACCTTACAGTTCATGCTCTCGAACTTCTTAAGAAGTCCTCTCTCATATGCGAGATCATCTTCTCTAGCACCAACTCTAACAACTTCCAATGTAGGAACTACACCTTCAAGCTTTAAAGCTTCGATCTGTGGAGCGAGCTCCTCATTAATGTTATCTGCTGCCGGTTTACCCAATAATTCTTTCATGTGATTTCCTTCCTTGATCAGCTCTCAAGTCCCTTGTAGACTTCTTCGTATGCTTTATCGCAGATTGCTACGATCTCATTAACAGCTTCGTTAGTATCGCTGTTGAGCTTATCTGCATATTCTCTGTTCTTCATGAGCTTAGTATTGATATAAACGTTCATAGCTGCACCTGTTGCTGCTGCTCTGCAGGCAGCTGCTGCTACACCGACGTCACTTATAGCAAGTCTGGAACCCTTTGTTACGAGCTCATCTACCAAAGCAGCAACGTCTTTACACTTCATCACGATATCGAATGGAGCCTGAGCAGCTACTACCAAAGCAGCCTCAAGGATATTATCTCTTTCAGGATCATCCTTCGAAATACCGTAAGCCTTTGACAATGGCTCGAAAGCATCTGCATCCTTCTGCATGAGATCTAACATCTCATCATTAAGATACTTCGCATCACTTAAGATCCTCTCGATATCGATCTGGTATTCAGCGTACTTTTTCTTGCCTGTTGTAAGTTCTCCTACCATCGAACATAAAGCGGCACTGACTGCACCCATAAGAGCACTAGCTCCTCCGCCTCCCGGTACCGGTGCATTAGAGCAAAGTTCGCCTGTGAAAGTAACTATAGTCTTATTCTTCATACGCTCACCTCTTGTTGTTTTTTCCTATTAGAGTTTAGCACATGAAATGACCATAACAAAGGAAAACACTTACTTACTCTCGTTGAATTTCTTGTGGATATTATCAATATCTTCTGTAGATCCGCCGCCTGTATCATTAGGATCCTTGAAATAGCCTTTATCTACAAGACGCAGGAATGCATCGACAACATCATCAGTAAGCTGTGTGCCTCTGACTTCCTTAACGATCGATACAGCCTTTTCGAAATTCATCCTCTTTCGATATGGTCTGTCGGAATACATAGCATCAAAGGTATCAGCGACCGCGATGATCTGAGCGACTCTAGGGATCTCATCTCCCTTAAGCTGCTTAGGATATCCCTTACCGTCAGGTCTTTCATGGTGTGCTCCTGCTCCTATAGCAAGTTCAGGCATGATACTGATATCTTTAAGCACGATATAACCCTGACCGGAGTGAGACTTGATCTTCGCGAACTCCTCATCCGTAAGCTTACCAGGCTTATTAAGGATCTCCGGCGGAACGGCGATCTTTCCTATATCATGAAGGAGTGCGATATTATAGTACTTCTCGACTGTCTCTTCATCGTAGCCAAGTTCCTTGGTAAGAAGCGCCGTATACTCGGCAACTCTCGTGGAGTGACCGTTCGTATACTTGTCTTTCATATCGATCGTCTTCGCGAAAGCTTCGATCATCTCACGGATAAACGTCTTGTTCTCTTCCTGTTTCTTGAGGAGCTTATTCATTCTCTGTCTGTTAAAGAGCATTACAGCAGCAACAACAGCTGCGATAAGAAGGATCACGCACAAGATCCAGAACCAAATGCTCTCGTAGAAAGCTTTACGTTTAACGATCTGGATCGATACTTCCTGATCGCTGTTCTGAAGTTTCAGTATGAAGTTATACTTACCGCCCTTAAGGTTAGTGTAGTTGATAGTCTCAAGTTCACTTCTCCTTATGGTGATCATCTCCTGATCAAAGCCATCAAGCTTATACTCGATCACAGGATCCATAAGAGAGTACGAATATACATACGCACAGATCGAGATCTTACGGACATCTGATGACAGATGATAACTTCCGTCAGCCGAAGGGAATGTCCTTACACCATCAACATCAATATACGGCACGCTCATTCTGATCTTCGTATTATGCTTGAAATCATCATTGATATTTACCTTAGCAACACCCGTAGATCCTGAGATAAGAAGATCACCGTTATTGGTCAAGGAACTGTAGGAGTTCGCTGTCGAAATACATGGAAGACCATTTTCCATACCATAGAAAGTGTAGTTGATCTCTTCACACTTAAGAAGATCTTCGACAGGTACGACATAGATTCCGTTACTGGAAAGGATCCACATCTCATTCTTGTCATTCATGTACATATCGAAGTTGTTAGAATAAGGCAACTCCTTCACAACATGGATCTTATAGGAACTGTCGAGATAAGCGATAGAGTTACTCAGGATAAGCCAATAGACATTATTTACATCATCTCTTTTTATCCTCATGACTACATCAGACATAAGACCGTCTTCAGTTCCGATATGAAGTGATTTGTTGTCTCCGTCATTAATGATATAGATACCGGAACCATCTGTACCCATCATAACAGCACCGTCAAAAGCTTCTGTTACGGTGAGGATCTCAGGGTTCGCGATCCTGTAGGACGAATCATAGATCTTAGTTACCTTGTCGTTATCAAGTACTGCCACACCGCCTGTACATGCAACAAGGAACTTGCCGTCTGATCTCTCATAAACTGTTCTTACACGCTCAGAAGGAAGACCGTCCTTCTTGCTAAAAGTAACGACATGTCCATTATCATATCTGATCAGGCCGTAATCGCTGAAAGTAGAGATCCATATGCGATCCGAACTGTCGGCTATGATAGATCTTATCTTGCATCCGTCGAGCATAGCGATAAGATCTGTCTCGTCAAGTTCAACACCTGAAGCAGTTACTGCACTCTTGATCTGAACAGTCTTTTCGGCACTGACTCCGTTTAATACAGCAAGTCCGTCAGACATTCCGACATACAGCTTGTTATTACAGTAACAAGTGGAGTTAACTACAGCAGGAGAAAGTCCGTACTTTCTGAAAATATCAGTAAACTGATTCTCGACTATCTTCATTACACCCTGTCTGCTGGATGCGAACCACATGTTACCCTGGAAATCGACAGTCATGTAATCGACATCAGTTGTCATAGGGAAGTTCTTGAATACTTCGATCTTATAGTTGTACCAGACGCCTATTCCGCTGTCTGAGCAGATCCAGAGTTTTCCGTTGTGATAACGGAGACAGTTTATATACTCGAGTGGAGATGTATCGATAGAATTCAATATATTGATCGTCTTCTTCTGGAAGTCCACCTTACAGTAGAAGACAGCAGTCTCGTTTGTTCCAATGTAATAGCAATCTTCTTTCTCGGCATCAGGACATATAGTATGAACACCGCTTATTCCGATATCTGAACCGGAAAGATAAAGGGATACCTGGCCGCCCTCCAAAACGAAGAAAGCGCCCTCCATCGTAACACCGCATATCCTGTTATTGTTCTGCTTATATAATTCACGGACATACTGATTCTTGATCCTCGGATCGGACAGAGGACCCAGGTTACCGTATTTATCCATCATGGATATTCCGTTAGTGGTCGCTATATAGATATTCTCGTCATCATCTTCAGCGATACATCTTACTGATGCAGAACCAAGTCCGTCATTCTTGCCGTACATAGTACTGGTTCCGTCGCTTTTCATAACGGCGACACCGTTATCATTTGTCGCTACCCATAATCTGTCCTTGCTGTCTACAAACAGATTAACGACACTGGCAATACCTGTTGTGGAATCTATTCTCTCGAATTTTTTACCGTCATATCTGATAAGGCCGCTATAGCTTCCTATCCAGATACATCCGTCGGAGGTCATGACTACTGCATTCGCTTCAGAAGTAGGAAGTCCGTTGGAATTATCATATAAAACAGTGGAATACCCGTCTGAACTTGATGAAGGATCTACCACGCCATCATCATACTGAATAGAGGCCGTAGCTGCATTGATACCGATCTGATCTCTCAGCGGTACAATCGAAAAAACGATGGCAATTGTCAGGATACAGACAATGCCGATCTTCAACATCCTTGACATACACTTATTCATATTTACTTTGCCCCACTATGTTCTTCTAATATTTTAAACCTCCTAAAGATAAAATTACATCTTTGTTTTCGATTGTTCAAACTTCTTTAACAACTTTTCGGAGTATTAAAATAGCCGACACAAAAATGTCGGCTATTTAGATTACTGAATAAGTCTTCTGATCGTCAGGATAGGCATCATGTCAACGCTTCCGTATACTACGCTTCCTCGAGAGCTCGATGCGTGGATGACCTGGCCGCCTCCGACATAGATTCCTACGTGTCCGCAATATCCTCCACCGGTATCCCAGCAGACTACATCTCCTACGGCGATATCAGAACGGGCAACATTGATACCGCATCCCGTGATCGACTGTGCCAGGTGAGGAACGGATACACCAACCTGCCTGTATGCGAATACTACAAGTCCTGAACAGTCAACACCGCTCGTTGATTCTCCGGCCCATACATAACTTACGCCGAGCATCGATTCACAGATCTTTACAACACTTGAACCGTTACATCCTGAGATAGCAGGAAGCGAAGCGACCTTACCTGTCTTTCCTCCGCCTGAAGAACCGCCGCTTGATGAGCGTCTGGTCGGAACAGGAGTTGGTGTCGGAGGAGGTGTCTGAGTCGTATATGAGATATATACATAACCTTCGTTGCCATTAGGAGTAACTACCTTGTACCACTTATCTACTATAGCTGAACATTCAAGTCTGGTATCACGTGACAAAGAGCCGAGATAATCTGCGCCTGCGTCAGGACCTGCTCTAAGTGACAAGCTGTCGCAATCTACCCATACTGTACGTGCGATAGCGATCGGGATAGGTTCGATGGAAAGTGTATTTGTTAATACATAACCTTCAACCTCGTCATCTGTGCGAACCTTTGACCATGAATCACCGACTCCGATCCTGGTAACTGCTGAACCCTTTGCAATAGATGTAAGGGTCATGGAACTCATATCAGGAGTCTCTTTAATGATCGAATTATCAGCTGCTATATAATACTTAGTCTCATCAGGTGCGAATACTGATGTATCAAGAAGCTCGATCGGAAGATCAGCTTCATCGTAACGCTGTACGATAGTGAAAGTCGGTACATCACTATATCTTGTAGCTGTAGGTGTCTCCTCTTCAGGAGCTGCGCCTTCAACATATGTTGCTCTTGCAACGCCACCCTGACTAACATCGATGAGTCCATCTTCAGTCAGCTGAACATCTGTATTACCTTCATCACTTACCGGAACAGCTTCCGCAAGGATAGGATCAGGTGTCCACTCCTCTGGTTCTTCAGGCTGCTGCGGCTGTTCTTCTTCAGGGAAAGTATCTGCATATGCTCTTCTTACGGCAACACGAGGATTAACTCCACCACTGATACCGATCGGCCAACAAAGGATCGGAATCGTTACCGAAGCACATATAAGAATCGAAAGTAAATGTTGTTTCGGGTTCTTTTTAAAAACCATTATTTACCATTACCTTTCTCAAAATCCTATATATTATACCACGTTTGGGGTCATTTTTTGAGTGAAAACCACGGTACGCCTAGCACGCATCAATTTTGAGGCGCAATACCGAGGTCCTTATCGCCGTCACGGCTGATAAAGCTCATAGGAGGAAGTACCGCATCAGACGATATCTTCATGTAGTAAGTCATCTTTGAATGAGGTGTAGATTCGATCGGATTCATGTCCTCATCGTAAAGTTCAACAATAGTAAACGGCTCAACATAACCCTTAGGGATAAGCGCGTTTACAACGTCACCCTTGAACACTTTGTTCCTCTGGCTGACCTTGTAAAGACCATCCTTTTCGCCCTCGATAACACCTACAACGAAAGCAGGTTTGTTGTATGACTTATCCTCAACGATCTGCGCATTTTTTCCAGGATCATCATAGAAAAAACCTGTCGCATAATCTCTGTGGACTATCTTATCGAGGATCTCGTGCCATTTGTCATCGACCTTGTAATCCTCTCCCTGCTCGAAAAAGCTGTCGACTGCTTCCCTGTAAGCCTTGGTTACAACTGCTGCGTAGAAAGCACCCTTGATCCTTCCCTCGAGCTTAAAGCTGTCGACTCCTGCCTTGATAAGTTCAGGAACATGGTCGATCATCGAAATGTCTTTACTGTTGAATATGTATGTTCCGTGAGAATCTTCTTCAATAGGAAGCTTGTCCTCAAGTCTTTTCTCCTCAACTACAAAGCTATTCGTCGCGAGATTTTCCTGCTCGTCAACATAATAACCCCAACGGCATGGCTGAGCACATGCACCGTGGTTCGAACTTCTGCCTGTGTAGTAATTTGACAGGAGACATCTTCCTGAATATGAAACACACATTGCTCCGTGAACAAAGCATTCAATAGTCATGTCAGCAGGGATCTTGGATCTAATCTCTGAGATCTGCTCCAATGAAAGCTCTCTGGCAAGAACTACTCTTCTTGCACCCTGCTCATACCAGAACATGCATCCTTCGCTGTTTGTTACGCTAGCCTGTGTTGAGATATGGATCTCAAGATCAGGAGCGAGCTGCCTTACTTTTCGAAAGATACCTGCATCAGATACTATAACGGCATCAGCCTTAGCTTCATTGGCGACGAATAAGATCTCTTTATCAAGGATAGAAAGGTCTGTCTCATGAGCCATGATATTCATGGTTACATAGCACTTAACATTATGCGCGTGAGCATATGCGATACCTTCTATCATTTCTTCGTGAGTGAAATTACCGCTGAATGTACGAAGTCCGAATGTCTTGCCGGACATATAGACGGCGTCTGCACCATAAGCAACAGCTGTCTTAAGTTTCTCGAGATCGCCTGCAGGGCTCAAAATCTCAACAGATGAACGATCTTTCATTATCATAATTAATTCCAGTTTCCTTTATATGTCTCGACATTCTCGAGATGTTCTTCATAAGTTACTGCATAAGCTGTTCCGCCGTCACCTGTAGCACAGAAATAATAGAAGTTACAGTTCGGTTCAGGATATAAAGCTGCTTGGATAGCATCGAGTCCCGGCATACATACAGGTCCCGGAGGAAGTCCCTCATGATTGAATGTATTGTACGGACTAGAGTCATCAATATCAGACTGCAAAAGATTCAACGTTGGCTGCTCTCCGCGAAGTTCCCTTAAGTAGTTTACCGAAGCATCGGAACCAAGATAATGAAGGTCGATGTCATCGGAATTAAGTCTGTTGTGGAATACCGCAGAAACGAGCATCATGTCATATACATCATTAGTCTCCATCTGGATAAGAGATGCGAGAGTAATGACCTCGTCCATGCTCATGCCGATCTTCTCAGCACGCTCATAGTACTCATCATAAAGCTTGGATTCAGTATTACGAAGGAAAGTGTTAATGATGCTCTCAGGACTCGCATTGATATCGAATTCATACGTATCAGGGAAAAGATATCCTGAAAGGACGTGATCGCGATCATCAGAAAGCTTGATCTGAGAAACGAATTCATAATCGACGAACATATTCGGGCTGTCCATGCACTTATCGAATTCTTCATCAGAGAACGTAAGTCCTGCGTCATGGAGCATCTGCTTGATCTCATTATATGTAAGACCTTCAGGGAAAGTAATCGTAACACTTTCAGGCTTCAATGTGAGCAGATACATGAGCTCATCATAATTGAGGCCTTCGATAAGATAGTGGGTACCTGCAATATATGTACCGTCGAATCCGTTTACCTTACTTAAAAGTGAGAACAGGATCTTATTATCGATCAACTTCTCTTCGTAAAGAGTCTGAGCGATATCAGAAGTGGAATCACCCTGCTTGATAACTATCGGAATACAACCCTCAGTATCTTCATCTATCTTAAACGTTCCGTCCTCGATAGAAGCCTTCAGATTGTCTATGTTATTGCCTTGAGCAATAACGTAATTATATCCGAGGAATATACCCACTATCGCACACATGATGACGACAACGAGTACCAAAAGTATTCTCAGAGCAACTCTTATCTTCTTAGAAAGCATCGCTTACTCCCAAAGTTTAAGATCTATATCAATCCTTTTTCTTAGCCGCGGCGATGGACTTAGCTCTCAAGTCTGAATTAAGGATCCTCTTACGAAGTCTTATATTCTTAGGTGTAACCTCACAAAGCTCATCATCTTCAATGAACTCGAGGCACTGCTCAAGGCTGTAGTTCAACGGCGGTGTAAGACGCATAGCATCATCAGAACCTGCTGCACGCATATTCGTAACATGCTTCTTCTTACAAACGTTAACATTGATATCTTCAGGCTTCGGGTTGATACCTACGATCATACCTTCATAGACAGGAGTACCTGCGCCGATAAAGAGCGCACCTCTATCCTGTGCATTATAAAGACCATAAGTCATGGCATCTCCGCTCTCGAAAGCAACAAGAACGCCCTGTGAACGTGTCTCGATCTCACCAACGAACGGCTCGAAACCACTGATAACGCTGTTCATTATACCATTGCCCTTAGTGTCGGTCAAAAATTCGGTTCTGTATCCGATGATACCTCTTGAAGGAACACGGAACTCAAGACGTGTATAACCCTTTTCAGGCGGGAGCATATTAAGAAGCTCTGCCTTACGTCTTCCGAGCTTATCCATAACAGGTCCTACGAAGTCTTCAGGAACGTCTACAACGAGTTCCTCAACTGGCTCACAGAGAACACCATCGATCTCCTTCATGATTACCTGTGGCTTAGATACCTGGAATTCATATCCTTCACGTCTCATTGTCTCGATGAGGATGGAGATATGGAGCTCACCACGACCCTTAACGATAAATGCCTCTGTTGTATCTGTCTCTTCAACACGCATTGAAACGTTTGTCTCAACCTCTTTGAAAAGACGATCACGGAGATGTCTAGATGTTACGAACTTACCATCCTGACCGGCAAACGGACTGTCGTTTACTGAGAATGTCATAGCGATAGTAGGCTCATCGATATTTACGAATGGGATTGGCTCTGGTGTCTGAGCATCACAGATGGAATCACCGATATTGATATCAGGGATACCTGCAACACAAACGATCTCACCTACAGAAGCCTCTGTAACTTCCTGCTTACCAAGTCCCTGGAATCTCAAGAGCTTAACGATCCTTGCATTTCTCTTAGCATCATCACCATATGTACAAACAACTACATTCTGGTTCTGCTTGATCGTACCTCTCTCGATACGGCCTACAGCGATACGTCCGATGTAAGGATCTGAGTCAATGTTTGAAACGAGGAGCTGCAAAGGTGCATCAACGTCACCTTCAGGGCATGGAACATATTCGATGATCTCATCAAGAAGCGGACAGAAGTCAAGTGCCTTGCCGTCTTCGTAATCCTTAAGATCTCTTGTAGCGATACCTGCCTTACCTGAAGAGAAGATCGTAGGATATTCAAGCTGATCATCGTCAGCACCGAGCTCGCAGAAGAGATCGAAAACCATATCTACAACTTCATTTGGTCTTGCATCAGGACGGTCGATCTTGTTGATACAAACAATCGGCTTAAGACCCATCTCAAGAGCCTTACGAAGAACGAATCTTGTCTGTGGCATTGGTCCGTCATATGCATCTACTACGAGGAGAACTGCGTCAACCATCTTAAGTACTCGCTCAACCTCACCACCGAAGTCAGCGTGGCCTGGAGTATCTACTACGTTGATCCTGTAGTTCTTGTATGAGATAGCTGTGTTCTTGGCAAGGATCGTAATACCTCTCTCGCGCTCGAGGTCGTTACTGTCCATGACCTGCTCGACTATCTGCTCATTCTCACGATAGATTCCGGCCTGCTTAAGCATGGAATCAACTATTGTTGTCTTACCGTGGTCAACGTGTGCGATGATCGCGATATTACGCATATTCTCAATCTTTGCCATAATCAAATTACCTCGTTATTTATTCACGTCTAAAATTATGCAATAACGTTATTTACTGTACTATAAGGCACATTTCACAAAAATTAATCCTCATCGGACTTGTTCTTATTACGCAGGAAAAACCTTATCGGAGTTCCCTCGAATCCGAAGTTTTTACGGATCTGATTCTCGAGATATCTCTCGTATGAAAAATGAGACAATTCCTTATCATTTACGAAGAGCGCAAACGTAGGCGGATTAGTTGCTACCTGCGTTCCGTAATAGATCTTTAGGTGCTTACCCTTATCCTGAGGAGTAGGTACCATCGCGATCGCTTCATTGAGCATATCATTGAAGACACCGGTCTTAAGTCTTCTTCCTGCCTGCTCATGTACTCTTACTATGGTCTCGAAAAGTTTATCTACTCTCTGACCTGTCTTAGCAGATATGAACAATACCGGTGCGTAATCCATGAATGCGAAGCGGTCCTTTACTATTCTCGTCATACCTTCGAGGGTACCTGTATCTTTTTCGATAAGGTCCCACTTATTGATAGCGAAGATACATGCCTTTCCGGCATTATGGGCGATACCTGCAACCTTTGTATCCTGCTCAGTGATACCAACAGTTGCATCAATGAGGATAACGCATACACTGGCTCTCTCTATCGAAGCAAGAGCTCTGACCATAGAATACTTTTCTATAGCGTCCTCGATCTTGCCCTTCTTACGCATACCTGCGGTATCAACGATAGTAAACTTACCGTATTTATTCTCGACTACAGAGTCGATCGAATCTCTAGTTGTTCCAGGAATATCAGATACGATACTTCTCATCTCACCTGTCATCTGATTGGTAAGAGATGATTTACCTGCATTAGGCTTACCGATAAGAGCAACTCTGATCGTCTCGTTATCATCTTCGCATTCTTCCTCACTCGGAAAATGTTCGAAGATAGCATCGAGAAGATCACCAATACCAAGTCTGTGTGAAGCGGATATCGGTATTACGTCTCCTAAACCAAGATTATAGAACTCATAGATCTCAGCCGGCGGTTCACCGACCTTGTCGCACTTATTAACTGCGATGACAACCGGCTTTTGTGCTTTACGGAGCATTACTGCGATCTCTTCGTCAGCTGCTGTAAGGCCGCTTTGGATGTCGCACATGAACAGAATGACATCTGCCGTTTCCATAGCTATCTCAGCCTGAAGTCTCATACCCTTGAGGATCTGATCATCCTTCTCAGGTTCAATACCGCCTGTATCGATCATGACGAACTCGCGCTCACGCCAAACAGAATCAGCGTAGATCCTGTCTCTGGTAACGCCCGGAGTATCATGGACTATGGATATTCTCTCACCATAGAGCGTGTTGAAGAGAGAAGACTTACCTACGTTAGGTCTTCCTACAATTGCAACTACGGGTTTGCTCATCGTTTGTTCCTCCTACGTTCAGGACAAAAAAAAGCAGTGATGATTTTTGTAATCACACTGCCTTTGTAAGTCGCTTTGTGCTGATCTCTAAGATCAAGCTTCCTCACCAATTGCTATAACCTGCTTACCGTCAAGATATCCGCAGCTCTTGCAAACCTTACGACGAAGCATCTTAGCATGACACTGTGGGCACTCTACGAAACCAGGCACGCTCAGCTTCCATACACTTCTGTGACGGGAAGTTCTTGCCTTCGACCACTTACGCTTTGGATGTGCCATATTGTCTCCACCTCCGTTTACTTACCTTCGCCACCAAGGTCTGCTTTAGTGGGAAATTCTATTCATCGTACCCCAAATTCAAGGGGTTATTCACATAATGCTTAAAGATTTTACTCTAAAGCGTTTGCTTTTGCAAGCACTTTTTTCATCTTCATTGCACTTTTCGAGCAATAAATCAGATACTCGGGAAGAATACCCCATATCTGAGCAAAAATCAATATCTGAAACTAACAGATATTATATTTCTTTAATAATAAACGTGTTCGTATTAAGATCTGTATTCTCGTCGAGCTTATAAGCGATCTCAAGACTTCTGCTGAACATATTAGGTGTATTGATATAAAGCGTCTCGATATTCAGGTCCATCTGACCATATCCTGTCTCCACCACACCTTTAGTCCTCTGCCCTGCGGCAAAGTTCAGCATGCTCTTTATATGTCCGTTTCTTTGTAATGTCGCTGTTCCTTCACTGGTGATCAGTGTCAGTTTATATGAAGAAGGAGCTTCCATCGGTTCTCTTTGCTCAGTCCACTCATAAGTGACGATATTACCGTCGGTTCTCTTCTTTCCCTTACAGTTATAAGGAGTATCGTAAACATTCGTGATTATCTGAAGATCGATCTCTGACATACATACCTCACATCTGCTCGAGGATATAATCCACTATATCCTTCATCTTGCTCTTCTTCCATTCACCCTTCTTCTCTTCTTCCGCCAGAGGACAAAGAATGAAGAAATCGAGCGTCTCACCCGGAACCCTTCCTGTTCTAAGAGGCTCGGCAAAATGTTCTGCCCACTGCTCTTCAGTCGCATCCTTAAATCGCTTAGGATCAAGATATGTCATCTGCCTTTTGGTAGCAGCGATATGCATCTTGGCAGATAACGGTGACAGCAACTTATACTCCTCCTCAGGAACATCCTGGAAGATCCTCGGAAGTTCGCCTAACTTTATCTTCTCATCGCCTCTTATGATATCGATACCGAAAGCTTCGAAGTTGAACTTTTCCTTCGTGAGCTTGAGCCTGAGCAAAATACCCTTCTCAGTATTAAACTGTGATCTCTGATAATCCGTATCGAAAATAAAATTACCCAGCGAATAGAATATTGCCTTGTCACCAACTATCTCATAGTTCATCGGAACATGAGGGTGATGTGAAACCACGATATCTGCGCCCATCTCAAGATAGAGATGATACCTTTCTCTCGTATAAGGTGACGGCAACGGTGTAAACTCTTCGCCCGCATGAGCAACGACTATACACCATCTGCATGTAGCCTTTATCTCTTTGATAGCATTTTGGATAGCATCAAGGTCGCTCCAGCTGAAGCATCCCGCTTTATCCTTATCTGCTTTTCTGCAGGCGCGCTGATAGCCGACACCTATCATACCTATACCGCCTGCCTCATTTATATAAACCGGCTTACGTGCATCATTGATATCGATGCCCGCGCCAAGTGTTTTAACGCCTCTAGATCTAGCTTCCTTAAGAGTGCTCCTTATTCCTTCTTCGCCCTCATCCATTATATGGTTATTACATATATTCCAGATATCTGAACCCATATCCTTAAGGAAATCGGCTACTTCGATATCCATTGAATGAAGAAGCTGCTTTACACCCTCTGTTACTTCTTCCTTTGAAGATCTCATTATAGGACCTTCAACATTAGTGATAACATGATCAGCTGATCTCAGTACATCCTTGATGTCAGAAGATAAGAAATCCTCGTCTTTCCATCTGCCGTCCATGTATTTGTCGAATCCGATATCACCGGTAAAGACCAAAGTCTGCTCATTATCGCTAAGGACTTGTCTTCTATAGTAATCACCGCGCTCTTCGAAATTCTTGAAATAGCCGTACGACGCAGCAGCAGGCGAAAAAACGCATGAACTTCCGGAAGGAGTTATTTCTTTAGCAAGTTCTACTGCAGCTTTAAGATCGTCTCTATAGCAGCAATGCTCAAGATCTTTTACTTCCTCATAGATCCTCTCACCTGTCTTGTATGTGCAGATGAAGAACAGATCCGTACGCTCTCTCATGAAAGCGACAAGCTTGTCGTAATTGATTGTTCTATCAAGACCGCCAATGATAACCGTCTTTGTATTTCCGATACTTTCTACGGCTCTGATCGTAGCTTCAGGAATAGTTGAGATAGAGTCATTATAGTATGTGACTCCGCCTACAACGCCAACATTCTCAAGCCTGTGAGCCAATCCTTCGAACTCGCTTATAGATGCTCTAACTTCACCATCACTAAGTCCGAAAAGCTCCGTTGCTATCTTATAAACAATAGTTGCATTGAACCTGTTATGATCGCCCTTAAGCTTCATATCAATATCCATTGCATCATCATAACTGATCCCGATCTTAGAAGCTTTTGTCTCAGTTTCCGGAACGTCATTTCCGATAAAGAGGATATCATCAGGACCCTGGTGAGCCGTGATGTTCTTTTTCGCAGAGTAATAGCATTCCATTGTCTTATATCTGTCGAGGTGATCCTCGTAAAGATTCAGGAATACTGCAATGTGAGGAGAATTCTCAAGATCAGAGAGCTGATGGCAGCTGAGCTCGTACACTGCGAGTGCTCCTTCTGTCATCTCCTTATAGTAATCAAAGCACGGGAAACCGATATTTCCCACAAGAACGACTTCTCTGTCGAGATTATCACGGAGGACTTTATAAAGGAGCGAAGAGGTCGTGCTCTTGCCCTTTGTTCCCGTGATTCCGATTGTCTGTGACGAGAATTCTTCCATAAAGAGTCTTGTCTGTGACGTCATGTTAGGATGGTCTTCCACAGTGATGATACCAGGACTCTTTATTACAAGGTCATAATCATCGAATCTGACCTCGGATTCATTGCCTACGAAAAAATCATATTTAACATCTGTACAGAATTCATTGAGGAATCTCTCTGTTGAAAGGCCTTCTCTACCCTTACCCCAGATGAGGATCCTCTTACCGTTTAACTTGTCAGAAATAGCCATAATAACCTCAGATCTTCACATCATATCTTGGTTCTATCGAGAACCTTCTGCCCGAGAGCGCATGATGCCTGTTATCTTTCGGAATCTTGCGAAGGATCAGTGTCGTCGCAAAAAGTTGCTGGAATCTTACCTTACCGCCATTCAAAGACTTAAAGTATACGTTGACCTTGTTCCTGCCGTAATTACCGTCACCGATTATCGGATAGCCCATATGAGCGAACTGCGCTCTGATCTGATGCATCCTTCCGGTAACGAGTTCAACTTCGATATCAGACACGTCGCTTCCGTCAGGGCCTGCACCCTTATAAACTTTCACGATCCTATATCTAGACTTGATCGGAAGATCGCCCTTCTGCTCGATATCGTGAATATATACTTTATTGCCGACCTTCTCGAGATAAGCACTTACCTCTTTCATGATCGCTTCGTCTTCGCAGATAACATTCTCGCCCTCGCTCGGAACACCAAGAACCAGACATCTGTATCTCTTAATAAGAAGATCATCTTTAAAAAGCCGAATAGCATCCTCAAGAGCAGTCTTATTCTTCGCCATCATAATGATGCCGCCCGTATTCATATCGATCCTGTGACAAAGATCCATATTCGGATTGTGTGTATCTTTTCGAACGATGTCGATAAGATTGATCTCACCTACACCTTTACCACCGTGAACAGGGATACCCTGGCTCTTGTTGACGAGGAGAAGATCGTCAGTCTCAGCTACGACCTTATACGCATCCTTAGGAACAACCTTCTTCTCTGTTGTCTTCTCGAAAAGGTCATCAGGAAGCCATACCTCGATCTCCTGACCAAAGGAAACAACTACATCCGTTGATACTTTCTTTCCTTCTACACGGATATCCTTATGCTTCAAAGCTTTCTGAAGATTTCCGGCAGTCAATGTTGGAAAAGCCATGATAGCGGCTCTTACAACGTGCTTTCCATCTTGTTCTTTGTTGACGATAAAACTTCTCAAAATGACCTCCACTGGTTTTCGAATAACAGCACTAATATTATACCAAAACCGCCAAAAAACAAAAAAAACTTCCACAAACTGTAAAATAATGTATTTTTTATCATTTTTTTATTATAATCTTTATATTAAATATGAGAGGTAAAGTTTATGAGAAAGAGTTTTAAACTTATTGCATCAATGATGATCTTGACCATCCTTTTCGCTTTTACAGGATGCGAATACCAGTCAACCAGATATGTTAATACCGGTAAAGATCAGCTAACAGGCCTACATCATGTTGAGATCGAAGTAGAAAATTACGGTACTATCTGCTGTGAGCTCGATGCAGATACAGCTCCAATCTCAGTTACTAACTTTATCGAACTTGCTAAATCAGGATTCTATAACGGAACAAAGTTCCACAGGATCATTTCAGGATTTATGATCCAGGGCGGCGGAGCACTTACACAAGAAGATTTTGATAAGGTTCAGCCTATTCATGGTGAGTTCTCATCCAATGGAACACCTAACGACATTTCTCACGTAAGAGGAACGATCTCTATGGCTAGATCTATTAATGATCCAGACAGTGCTACATCACAGTTCTTTATCGTTCATCAAGATCACCTTGATCTTGACGGCGACTATGCTGGTTTCGGTCATGTTACTTCCGGTATGGAGGTTGTAGATAAGATCGCTGAAGATTCAGTTACTGCTCCTCAGGGAGATAACGGCATGATCGATGCTGAATATCAGCCTGTTATAAAGGAAGTGCGTGTCATCGACTGATATCCGTCTTAGGAGGATTTATGATTAATATTGATAAAGAGTTACAAAGACTCCTTCTTTTGAACCGAGAGAATGTCGACAAAGGCGAATGGGGCTCTTCAGATGCTTTCAGACGCGAGATGATATTCTATGATATCGTTGCCAGTGGTGATATTACTGCTCTTGAGCGACTTTATAATCACCCGACAGCTCTAAAGTTAAAGGGTGGAACCCTTAGCAATGATCCTGTAGTAAATCAGCGTTATCATTCTATTATCACAGCTGCTCTCCTTAGCAGATTCTGTATACAGGCAGGCCTTGATGTTGCTATCAGTTACACAATAAGCGACATCTTTATCAGGATGATCGATAACAGTAACTCTATCGAAGAGATACAGAGCATCCATAGACAAATGGCTGAATACTATTGCCGTAAGATGAAATCTGAGAAGCAGAAATACGGAATGAGCAAACACGTTGTCTCCTCTATCGAATATATAAGAGAACATATCCAGGAGAATCTCTCTATCGAGACTATAGCTGTTGCATTGGATCTTAACCCAAGCTATCTCTCCAAGCTCTTTAAGCAGGAGATGAATGTGTCTATCAGCCAATATATTCGTGATGAGAAGATCAAAATCGCAACTAAGATGCTTAGGTATTTAAACGAATCATCACTTGATATCGCTAATTACCTTGGCTTCTCATCCCAGAGTCATTTCATTCAGGTATTCAAGAAGAACGTTGGTATGACTCCTGAAGAATACAGACGTCAGCACTACCACAAAGCGTGGCTTGGTGATGATGAATTTAAGGATCAATACAAAGATCAGGTTTAAGACTATAATGAAAATATCAGGTCCTCACATCAAATGTGAGGATTTTTTTTGTCCGAAAATTTAGCAAAAAAAGAAAGCCAAGAATAATCTTGGCTTTCTGGCTCCTCCAGTAAGACTCGAACTTACGACCCTGCGGTTAACAGCCGCATGCTCTACCGACTGAGCTATAGAGGAATATATAATCCGGCAGCAACCTATTTTCCCGAGCCGTCTCCAGCTAAGTATCTTCGGCACCATTGAGCTTAACTTCTGTGTTCGGTATGGGAACAGGTGTGACCTCAAGGTAATAACCACCGGAATGGTTGAAGGTTTTGT
>JAGCGE010000185.1 GCA_017649745.1 Clostridiales bacterium
ATAGGTATTGGCGGCATCTCGATGAGCGGACTTGCGCTTCTTGCCAAGGGCTATGGTTTCCATGTCGGAGGATCCGATATGAATCCGTCTGAGAGAACAGAGATGCTCAAGGGTAAGGGTATCAAGATCTATGATTCACAGGTCGAAGAGAACCTTAAGGAATTCCAGCCTGATTATGCAGTAAAGACAGCAGCTTGTCTTCCAACAAATAAGGAAGTTAAGTATTGCACCGATAACGATATCAAGATGTTCGACAGATCCGAATTCCTTGGTCTCATTACCGAAAGCTACGGCCAGGTCATCAACATCTCAGGTACTCATGGTAAAACAACAACAACTGCCATGACATCACTTATGCTCCTTGAGAGCGGCAAGGATCCGACGGTTCATCTTGGTGCTGATTTCTATTCCTTTAACGGAACAGTCAGACTTGGTAAGGGTAAGGATCTTCTCGTTTCTGAGGCTTGTGAGTTTAAGAAATCATTCCTTAACTTCTCATCAACAACAGCAGCTATCACTAACATCGATCATGATCATGTTGATTGCTATCCTAAGCTTCAGGATGTTATCGATGTTTTCGCATTGTTCTTAGATAAGCTTGCTGACGGCGGAAACGTAGTAGTTACAGGTCACTGTAAGAATACGGCTGAGAGCCTTAAGATCGCTTCTGAGAAGTGGAAGGCTGAAGGAAGAGAGATGTTCAAGGTATTTACCTGTGGTGTTAAGGGTGAGCTTTGTGAATATACAGGCAAAGAGCCCGATATGGCAGCTGATGATATTTCCTATGACGGCGGACTTCCTAGTTTCGACGTATGGTTCATGGGCGAGAAGATCGGTAGAGCTAATCTTTTGATCCCTGGTAAACACAATATCGACAACAGTCTTATCGCACTTTGCTGTGCGATCCTTAACGGCGGCGACCCTGCTTCATGCCTTAAAGCATTGAATGAATTTAAGGGTGCAGACGGAAGATATACGACAAAGGGAACATATAGGGGGGCTACAGTCGTCGTAGATTATGCACACCATCCTGCAGCAGCAAGAGCGACGATCGAAGCAGCAAGCCATATGCCTCACAATAATATGTGGGTCGTATTCCAGCCTCTGACTTTCAATCGAACAAAGATGCTCTTTGAGGATTATGTTACTTCATTGCTGCCATGCAAGAAGGTATTGTTCTCTGAGATCTTCAGCGACCGCGAGATCAACACTCACGAGATATCCAGTCTTGATATCTCTAATGAGATCAACAAGCGCGGCGGAGATACTGAATTTTTCGAGAACAAAGAAGACATAATCGGAAGGCTTGATGAACTCGTCAAAGAAGGCGATCTTATCCTGATCCTTGGACCTGAAGATATCAGGGAGCTTGGAGATGAACTCATCAAGAGAGAGAGCAAATGAGATTTAAAGGCGTAACTTTATTCGGTATCATTTTGATGGTCTTATCGATCGCGATGCAGATCGGTCTTTTCGCGTTCACATATTCCGGTACAAAGGACGATTCTCCTGTACTTGTCATGTATGTGGACGATGACGGTAAGATCCCTCATTCCATCTTCAGGATGGCTATGGGCAGGGCAGGCTTTAACGTAGTCACTGTTCATAAGGATCTTTCTACTGCTAATGAAGTAGGCGAGGAGATGAGCCTTCCAAAGGGCTACAGAAGTCAGCAGACTGTTATCCTTGCGCAGGGTAAGAATGCTACTTCAGCTCTTAAACTTTTCGATGCCGATGAGGATACGATCGGATTCGTTCTCGTTAATCCTGAATTCGAGACTAATTACTCCATGGAAGGAATGAGTACAGAGTTTCCTTCCCATAATGTCGCTATCTTCACTGATGATCAGAGTGAGAAGAGCGATGCCAAGATAATCTATGAGAGACTTTCAGGAGAAGATACGCTCTATGGTATAACATCTAGGCCTGGCGGTATCCTTTCTTCTTCCGTATATATCAATCCTAAGGGTAACAGATATCTTTCAGTTGCGAAGTTTACAAAAGGCGACGGCGATCTGTTCTACAGCTCTCCTACGTTCCAGACTGAACTTGCTAATTATCTTTACTCGAATTACGGTGAGACAACAAAGGCTCCTGCTTCATCGATCGTGACATGGTACATCCTCTTCATCATGTCAGCGTTCTCATTTGTAACAGGCCTTTTCCTCTTCCTCTCGAAAATACCTGTCATCCGCTACAGGATGGTTTCCGATAACAAGGATAAGCTCGATTCAGTTACGAAGATCATCATCATGGCTCTGTCGATACTTACGGCAGTTGGTCTTGTGATCTTGATCATTCTTGGTAAGTTCGTAGAGGATATCGGTTACATAGTCGGATTGTTCCCGTGTGCGATGCTCGTTGTCATGGCTCTTTTCAGATTGCTTTATCTTATGAAGAACCTTCAGATCAAAAAGCCTAACAAGAATGTGGTGCTCGCTGTTATCCTTTGTGCTTCACTCGTTCTTTATATGCTCTTTATCGTTCTTAATACGTTCGGTATAAAGAAACCATCATCCGATATCATGTTCCTCGTTGCGATACTAGCAGCTATCCTTCAGATCCTTTCAGTCCTGATAGTAGCAAGATGCGACAATATCTCAAGGATCAAGGGATTCGGCGGATGCTCATATTACGGCGAATATCTTATGGTGATCTTTACGGCTATGCCGTCAGTTGCATTGTTCCTTGTCGGAGCACTCCTTAATAAGGACATGGCAACATACTACGGAATAACAGGATTTTGTTGTGCGTCTGTACCGTTTCTTGCGTCACTTCCTGTAAAGCGCCATTCCAACTCGGTTACGTTCACTTCAATAACTCATGGATTTATTTATATAATTGTTTTGATTTTATCGATATAAAATGGCATAATACGTTTTGGGGGAAATTATTATGTCAGTAACGATAAAAGATGTAGCCAAGAAGGCAGGGGTGTCCATATCCACTGTTTCTAAGTGTATTAACGGTGGAAACGTTTTGGAACCTAAGCGAACAGAGATCCTTAATGCGATCGAGGAGCTTAACTATAAGGTTAATCCTCTCGCTAGAGGAATGAAGACAAAGAAGACCAGAACGATCGGAGTTTTGATTCCGAGCCTTTCTGATTATTACGGTGTTTCCATTCTTACGTACGTAAGTCAGTTTATGTATTAGAAGAATTATTCGACTATCGTAGTCGACTATCATTTGGGACCCGATCACACCACTAATGCAAAAGAGAAGATCGACTTCCTTCTTGATTATCAGGTAGATGGTATCATCATGCAGCCTATTGATGTTAAGTCATCTGATTTTACCAGGATCCGTAAAGAGAAGGTTCCGTTGGTATTCGTTGATATCGAGGATGAAGAGAACTATTGTGATTCAGTAGTTATCGATAATGAATCCATAACATATGAAGTAATAAAGCATCTTGTAGATAACGGACATAAGAATATCGCTCTCATCACAGGTGGAAGCGGTATCGTTACGACTGATGACAGGGTAGCCGGTTATATCAGAGCTCTTCAGGAAGGCGGAATGCCGTTTAGACCTGAATATGTATTTAAAGAGAGCGTCAATGAGCAGAGTGGTTACTCAGGCATGAAGTCCTTCATGTCACTTGAGACTCCTCCTACTGCTGTATTCGCAGCCGGTCACGACCTTATGTCAGGTAGTCTTACATATGTAGCAGATAATAATCTCTCGATCCCTGATGATATCTCATTTGTAGGATTCGAGAACCTTGAAGTAGCTAAGATCTATAATCCGAGACTTACAGTCGGTATCCAGCCTATGGAGAAGATCGCGAGAGTCGCATCCGACATGCTCTATGAGCGTATGACAGGAAGCTATCTCGGAGTAGCAAGGAAGCGTAAAGTAGATACGATCATCGAATACGGTGCTTCCGTTAAAAAGATCGATTAATTACTTTCAAGTATCGATAAAAAAGTGTTTGACACCAAATATCATTGATGATAGTATATTTCGGTGACCGCATGCGCCGGGCTCTTAAATTCGCGCCGATTTTCGGAACGATGCCTTGTGGTAAAGCAGCGAGACTGGGAGAACAGGAGGACAAAACATGTACGCAGTAATTTTGACAGGCGGTAAGCAGTATAAGGTAGCTGAAGGTGATGAAGTATTCATCGAGAAGCTCGAAGGCGAAGCCGGCGATTCCATTACTTTTGACAACGTACTCGCAGTAGCAGATGATTCCGGCATCAAGGCTGGTTCAGCTTGCAAGGCTACGG
>JAGCGE010000186.1 GCA_017649745.1 Clostridiales bacterium
CTTGAAAGATGGAAGTCCATATCTGTTACGACAGCGTTTTTCTTATGATCGTATGTAAGACCATTCAGCTTAACAACTCTGTAAACCGTAAGACCGTCACCTTTCTGCTCGAAAACACAGACCAGGTCGCTTTTATCTCCGTTTCTACCCATATAAGCATTATATAGTTCGATCGAATCCCAATTGTGATCCTGACCGTCGATATCTTTCAGGTATTCTGTCATGCAATATGTGATATTCCTTAAAGAATTATTCTGTGCATGAGACAACTGATTGAAGTTTTCGATATGTGTATCAGGTTCCACCATCTCGACAGTTATAAGACCCTTTGGATTGTACTCGTAGGCCTTATCAGCCTTGTAATTGGAAATGCTGCTCTTTACAGTGAATATCAATCCCAGGATGATAGAACCGAAGAATAAACAAACGGCAACTGCGACGATCGCGATCACGTAGCCGACCACGAATTTCTTCTTTTTCTGAGGCGTGCCGAGAGGACGATTCTGCTTCCACTCATTTACGAGTTGCTGCTTGTTTATCTCTTCCTGCTGGCGAAGCTCAGACTCATAGAGTTTTTTCTCATATATGTATTTGTCGTTTAAGATCTCAGGCATAGCCTTGAGCTGCTCGAGTTCAAGATCTTCAGGGTCAAGCTGAACCATGAGTTCTGTTCCGCAGCTCTTGCAGAACAATCCCTGTGCATCATTAAATTCTACGAATCCGTCACAGTTTGGACACTTAAGATGTGCTAATCTCATTGCTCGTCTCCTCCTATTACCGGGATGATCTCGTATTTTGTTCCGTACGAATCGACCTCTGTCATTTTCGCCTGTGTATAATCAGAATAGATACCGGAATCATGGCTTCCGTTATACATGCTCCATTCTGCTACCTTAAGGTCTAAGGAAGTGTCGTCGTTGTATTTGACGTTATCCATATGAAGTGCGCAATAGCAAATGTCATCTGTATCAGGATTGGTGTATTCGTAAATAGCTACCAGACGGTTACGAAGAGCCAGATCCTTATCTGCAGAATAGATAATGTAAAGATCCTTAAGTTCTGATGTGTAGCCGTCGAGATACGGTGCACCGAAGCTGAATCTTTCTGTGAGTTCATTAAGTCTTGTGCCGTCGTTATCATACAGCCTCTCTTTTGAACTTACATAAGCTGTATCATCACCTTCATAAACTATAAGCTCGATCGCTTCAGGTTCCTTTTTATTTGCTGCTTCGTAATCAACGCTCTTGTTTGCGAGAACGGATGATAATCCGGTCAAGAGTACTGTACCGAGAAGGGAAAGACATATTGCGCCGATCACTATGCCTGCGAAGATATAGAATCTTTTAACCTTAGCCTTTGTCTGCAGTTCTTTTTGTTCTGCATTGCTTGCCTGCTCGTCGAGAAGTTCTATTAACGCAACATACTTATTCAGGTTCTTGAGTCTTTGTGCTTCAAGTCTGTCTTCTTGAGTTTTGATCTCTACTAGTTTCATAACTTCACCTGTTAATCCTTATTTGTATACAATGCTTCAACACGATAGTTTCTTCCTAGGACAGGGATCAATTCATTGAATGCTCTGTCTTCCGTCTCGAAGCTCGTTCCGACAAGTGTATCGCTCATTGCGATCTTGTCTCCTATCAGATCATCAGAGGTTACTTTATTATCCTCTTTCTGTATGTTGTTGATGCATACGACTCGGATCAGTTCTCCATCCATATTGTCAGAACCGAATGTTCCTTTGACCTTATAGAAAAGAAGAAGACTGTTGTGATCCGGAGTTGTTGATATAGGCATAGCAAGGTAGATGTTCAAAAGCTCGGCACTCTCCAATTTGTAATTGCCGTCATCTGAATTCAGTACTAGTTCCTCGCTGTCCTTTTTTACCTTATCGAGATCTTCTATGTTATTGATGCTGAAGGTCAGGTTGGTGATGTTTTCTGTGGACTTATCCATTCTCTTTGATGCGGTGAACACCGGCATGACATTCGTGAAGAAAATAAGTCCGCCGAAGATCAGGATGAAGAAAGCGATGAAACCGAATATGAGAAGTTTGCTTATCCTTGAACCTCGCTTCCAGTTGTCGGCTTCCTGCTGCTTTCTTGCAGCGCTTTGTCCTGATAGAACGACCTTATCCTGATTTAACTGTCGTCCGAGATCTTCAGCCTGTTTTTGAAGCTGTGGCTGAGCGGCTCTCTTTTCGGCTTCGACTTCCTGTCTGTTCAAGTCCGGTGCGTAGGAGGTACCGCAACTCTCGCAGTAGTATTTGCCATCGGATTCGAGTATGATCTTGCCGCCACAGTTAGGGCAGTCGCCATAGTACTGTCTCATATCTTATTCTCCTTCCTCAAACAACCTGATTAGATTTTATCATTAAAGGTCCTGAGAAATAAGTCTGTCCCAAACTGCAATAATGCAAGTTAAATTGCATATTTATGCATAAAAGTGAATGATGCTACGGCAGGAAATATGGGACATATTAAATAATTTAATACCACTAAATACATCTGAATGAGCTTTGGTGCCTGGTGCTTGAAAACCGCAATCTGATCAATTTAAAGTTTCATTTTTGGGATTCTCTTCTCCAGGAAAAAATGTCAATGAAAATTGTCATAAATCGTTGACAGTCTGTTTTTTTATGTTTAAAATAACATTGTTATATAACTTAGTTATCTAAGGAGGAATTTATGCCGCCGCAAGTCAAGGTTCCTAAGGAAGCAATAGTTGATAAAGCTTTCGAACTGACGAGAGAATATGGCTTTGAGAAAGTCACTGCTCGTATGCTTGCAGGAGAGCTTAAATGTTCCACTCAGCCGGTGTTCCATGTTTTCAAGAATATGGATGAGCTAAAGGGCGAGGTTTATAAGAAGACTCAGGATTATTTCGAACACTATATGCTTAGGAAACCAGCGGATAAATCTACGCCGTATTTTCTGAGCATGGGGCTTAAATATATTGAACTAGCGCAGAAAGAGAAGAACCTTTTCAGGCTCTTAAGCATGTCCGACAGCGGGACCAGGCTTAAGAGCTTTTATGATCTGGCGAATAACATACCGGTGCCTATAGAACCGGAGGTGTTCGTTAAGACCTGGATCTTTACGCATGGTATAGCGACTTTGGTCTCGACGAACACGACAAAGATACCTCAAAAAGAGATTAAAAAAATGCTCACAGAAGCAAGCACAAGTTTTTATATGTACTACAAAGACAGCGATAAGGAGGGAAGCAGATGAACAACACAGAGATCAACAACAAGAAAGTGTCTAAGTACAAATTGAACATGCTCGAGCCGGGTGTTATTATGATTAAGATCATCGGTATATTAGCTGCCGTGAGTCTGTTGTTCTGGGCTTTCGAATGGAATATGCTGTCACTGATAGTATTAGCTGTCGCGGGCGGTGTTTTCCTTCTTCTGATGGTTCTTCTTATTATTGAAGCATATCAGGATAACTGCCTTGATCAGCTGTTTATAGTAAGAGAAGAAGAGGATATTGAAGAGGATTATGGATTCTGAAAAGAAATATGTCTTTACCGAGAGAGCTCACTACATGTGTCCCAATATGCATTTTGGGATCATCGCGAGCATCAAACGTGTTTTCTATAAGGATAAGATCGTGGAGGGATTAAAGGCCCTTCAGGAAGCACATCCTTTTTTGAAGAGCGTTATCATGGAGGAGATCGGAAACGGTAAGATATATTATCAGGAATCAGAGATCGAGATACCTTTTACAGTAAGCGAGAATAGCTGGCAATTTGATTATGACAGGATCGCTCTTGAAGGATGGAATGTTAAAAAGGACTGCCTTCTTAAAGTATATGCTTATCCGCGCGCCGGAATGTTCGATATACTTTTTGTAAGTCATCATCTTTTGTGTGACGGCAGGGGTCTTTTGCAGCTCGTTGATGAGTTTACCGATTATTACGAGAAGGGAAAGAAACCTGATCGTGTTGAGGAGAAACTTATAAGCGGACTTAGCGATCTTCCGCCAAAGAGCGATCTTTCGTTTACGTCAAAGTCGGTTATAAAGAGCGCTAACAAGAAGTGGAGGAAAGAAGGAAAGATCGTAAGTTATGACGATTATCTTCTTTTCGAAAAGAGTTATAACAAAGCACACACCTTTAATCGTAAGACCGTCGAGGTTCAGGGTGGTGAACTTGATAAGATCGTTAAGACATGTAAGGACAGCGGAGTGTCGGTAAATGATTATCTGATCGCAAAGATGATGATCGAAGAAAAGACGAATAAGGTGATCATTGCCGAAGATATCAGAAACAAGATAAAGAACTACAATAAGGGCGCCATGGGAAACTATGCGACGGCCTTTAGTGTTGTTGTTAAAAAGAAATCGAACGATATTGTAGCTGTTTCGAAACAGGTCTCTGCTGTGATAAAAAAGATAATCAGCAATCCACAACAGGAGATGCTCGTTCTAGCTTGTTATATTAATATGAATCCGGATCTTCTGGATGCAGTTCCGATAAGCACGCTTGGAAACTTCAGCAGCAATGCGGGTCTGTTTGTCGGAAGCAAGATGTTCGGATATGAGAAAAGGGAAGGTCATTGTATAACTAATCTCGGAAAGATCGAGAATAGTATAATAACTAAAGCGACTTTTATACCGCCTGCTTCACCTGCGAATAAAAAAGCGTGGGGAGTACTGACGGTAAATGATAATATGAGTATCTGCGAATTGACTTCAAAGGGCTGAGTGGATACTTTTCGGAAAGGTGTATAGATATATGAAAAAGATAAAGACAGTGGCTGTTATCCTTATGACAGCGATCGTGATGGCGGCTTGCAGTACTGAACGAGATGATATCAAGGTCCGAAGCGGATCTGCCGGAAATAATGAGACTGAAGAGACAGAAACGACAGTCGCTGACGATGATGATCTCGAAGAACTTCAGATCTATGAGGAAGAACTCGGAAACGCAGAAAAACCTGAGACGATCAAGGTGGAACTGATCGGAAAGAGTATATATGATATCAGAGATCTCGTAACTATCGATGACATCTATAAGGTGGATTATCTGACGAGCGGAGTTGTAGGTCTTATCGGCTCACCTGTCGAGATAGACTATACGGATCTTTCTGATGTCAGCATCAGATTTACATATGATCCTAATGAACTTAGAGGAATTCCGGAGAAAAATCTCATAGTCCTGCACGAAAATGATCAGTTTTATGATACTGTTGAGGGCTCTGTTCTGGATGTGAATGAACATACCGTTACTGCTCCTGTAGAGGAACCGGGCATATATCTCCTGGTAGATGCTTATCAGTGGTACAGCTGCTGGGGTATTGATGTCTCTGATTATGAATACGATATAGACAAGACTCAATTTGAGTCCGACTGGGAGAGAGAGGTCGATACAGGTGACATCATGGAATTGGCCGACAAAGAATGGGGCAGGGATAACTATCCTGATTACCATGTATCGACGGCAGAGGAACTCGCATCAGTCGTATATTATGTTAATGCGATAGGTGGTGATCAAGGCGGTTTTCAAGATGTTTATATAACTCTTGAAGATGATATAGATATCTCAGGATATGTGTGGGCGCCTTTGGGCTGGTACGGAGCATCATCAAATTCCAATGAATTTAGGGGTGTCGTTGACGGTCAGGGACATACGATCAACGGATTGACTCTCGACCGCGGCTATGAGGATACCGGTTTTCTCGGATACGGAAGTGGTATAGAAGTCAAAGATATCAATTTTACCAATGCAAATGTAACATCAGGAGGCTGCGTCGGTATTGTCGGAGGAGAACTGTATGGAACATCAGTTTGGGAGAATGTATCTGTTGAAGGAAAGATCTATGCCGACGAGCGTTATGATCACGGTGCCATTATCGGAAGAGAAGGCGGTATAACTTTTGTTAATTGTAAGACTGAAGTGACGATAAATGACGAGCCTTTCCAGTACTATTCGTATCGCGATATGAAGACAAAGACTACAGAAGTTGAAGAGACGTTTACGTTGACACTTAATGATGATTATTCAATAACCCGTGACGAACATGACGGATTCGATAATCTCACATGGCATATAGAACATAACGGAGTTCAGGTCTTAAGACGAGGTGCTGAAGATGAACTTACTCTCAGTACACAATATGCATGGATAGACGGAAGTTCCGGCAGCCACACAATATATCTTGTTGCTTATAAAGATGACTTCTATGTTCGTGTAAGTAACATCATTGAATACGAGCAATAATGCTCGAAAATAATGAGACATTTCGTGTCTCATTGCGTGATATCAGGCGTTTGCTCGTTTTGTGTCCTTTAACTCATTAAGCGTTGGAACTATCCTCGAGACATAACAAATCGAGAGGAGAACATCCAAAATGAACGAGAAAACAAAGAATGCGATCTACTTTACAACAGCACTTATCCTTGCAATTACAGCAATAGTATTTTTATTAATATCTATGTTTGTTATTACAGATAAGAACTGGCCACTGGACATAACATTGGGTTGTTCAGGAGTTGCCGGTCTTCTTAATGCACTTCGTTGGAACAGCATCAAGAAAGAAAAGAACTGAGCAAAAAAAGTCGGGAGAATGTGATACTCTTTAAGTTACTATAGGCTCACAAGGAGAGATGAGCAGATGGATGAACAAAGAAGAGCAGTACGTAAGATGCAAGACTACATAAGCGAACATATCGCTGAAGAGATAACTATCGGC
>JAGCGE010000187.1 GCA_017649745.1 Clostridiales bacterium
CAGGCTTGATAGAGATGATAGTTACAGTATCGATCCAGCTTGTATCAGGTGTAAGTTCCTTACCTACTGCAAAATCTCTTGTCTGCTCTGTAGGGAAAGAGAACTCAACTGTACATACCATATCTGAGTAGTCAGGATAGATGCTGAAGATGACCTGACCTGCCTGGAGCTTATCGCCTTCACCAACGATGATATCGTTGATATTACCTGTTTCAGGTGCGAGGATCTCAACGAGGTCGATCGAAGCCTGCATCTTATCGATCTTCTCTTTTGTCTTCTCAAGTTTCTTCTGTGTAGCAACCTTAGTGTCTGCGTCTTTCTCAGCGTTGATGCCTTCCTTGACTTTTGCATCGGAAAGGTTCTTCTCAGCATCCGAAACAGACTTGTTAGCATTCTTAAGTTCCTTCTCTGCCATATCGAGGGAAGAATCGCTCATAGAGCCTTCCTGGAGAGTAGCCTTAGCTTCTTCGATGATCTTATCAACATCAGCCTTCTTCTCTGTTGCAGTTGAAACTCTTCCCTGCGCATCTGTGATGATAGCTTCAAGTGTTGCCTTCTCATCAAGAAGTTCCTGCTTCTTTGCTTCGCATTTCTCGACAGTATCAAGATCTGCTGTTATGCTCTTGTTCTCTTCGCTTTCAGTTGTTGTAGGTTCTGTTGCGGATGTCTCAGTTGTAGACGTTTCTGATGTCTCTGACGTATCTGTTGTATCTGAAGGAGTCGTTGTAGGGATGAGCTTAAGATATTCGATCTTATCGTCGATCTTTGCGATATCCAGTTCGATCTCAGTGATCCTGATGTTTGCTTCCTCTACTGTTGTTGAAGCAGCATTGATCTCTGCTTCAAGTGCCTCGGAAGAAGGTGTGAGTTCGTCGATAACAGCCTGTGCGTTATCATCCTTGATCTCCTGCTCCTTGATCTTATTGATCTTTTCCTGAGCATCCTTAACGGAATCTTTTGCAGAATCAAGACTATCATTGTAAGCCTTGAGTGCATCTTCCTTAGGAGTTCTTGCATCGTACTCCATTTCCTTGCTCATTGACTCGTATGTATCGATAAGCTCGTCAAGATCTGTAGTATCTTCAACTGGCTCGAGCTCGATAACGAGATCGTTCTTGCCTACATAATCATATGGTTCGTAATTGATGGACTTGATCTTACGTCCGTCAAGTTCTTCAGGAACCTTGTACTCTGTCTTATTAGAACACTCGATCCTTCCCTTCGCTGTAGAAGTGGATGAGAGATTGCCCTGCTGTGAATATTCAGCAACTACCTTAGGAATAGTCGCATTCATGATAGTGTTCGAAAAGAATGTCAACAGGAGCATGATCGCTAGGAATGATACGATCGCCCTGATTACCCATCTTCTTGTCTTCTTTTTGTCAGCCATTTTAACTCAACGCCTCCGATTATCTTTCTTTTGTAATTTACTTAATTCCTGAATGCGATATACCTTCGACCAGATACTCTTCACCCCAGAGGAATATGAGGAGTGCCGGTATCATATAAAGCGCCGAAGCCGCAAATGCTATTCCGATCTCCGCTTCGTTGATCTGCGATAGGAAGACCGACAAAGGTTGTTTCTGTTCATCTGTTAAAAGTACGAGCGGCTGCTCAACCATGTTCCAGTAGTCAATGAAAAGAAGGATGGCGAGCGCGAATATCGCACTTTTACATGTCGGGAGCGCTATCTTCGTGAAGATCTGCCACTCGGTAGCGCCGTCAAGTTTAGCAGCTTCTATATAAGAAGAAGGGATCTGTCTCATATACTTCGTAAGAAGGAAGCAGCTGAACGTCGAGAATATACCCGGAAGTATTATCGCCCAGAAACTATCCAGGATATGAAGGTGTTCCGAGATCATGTAGTTA
Organism: Clostridiales bacterium; assembly: GCA_017649745.1. Next base: position 1,870 of record JAGCGE010000187.1, read on the forward strand.
GGAACGAGGGTTACCTGGAACGGCATGAGCATCAAGATAACGTATGAGAAGAATAATATCTCTCTCCTTCTTCTTCGATATCTTGCAAAGCTATAGGAAGCAAGCGACGATACCGTGAGCTGTCCCAGTACGATCGGAACTACCATGATAACGGAGTTCCAGAATTTAAGAAGATATGCCGGGCTCATGAAGAGAAGTGTCTTGTACTGCTCCAACGTTACCTTCTCTGGTACGACTCGAAGTACCGGTGTCTTATCAAGATAAACAGCTCCTGTCTCTTTAGCATGTCCTGACAGACTCTGGAAGATGACTCCGTAGTTGTCCTGGATCTCAGCAGCCGACATAAATGAATTTATGAACGTGTAGAAGATCGGGACTAATGCCAGGATCGACGCTGCGATCGCTACTACTATTCCGATGCCCGTCGCTACCTTGATCAGGAAATTACGTCTCGCGAGAACACCTGCTGCTCTTTTACGCTCTGACTTGAAATAATTGTCTCTCGCCTCAGGCGTCATTAGCGCGAACCGGCTTATCGGGATCTGCGTGGTCGAATAGACCTTACGTCTCGCCTGAGTTGCCGCGAGCCTTCGCTGTTCGCGTATTCTTTTCTCATAGATCTCTTCCATTTATTACTCCTCTATGTCTCCGCCGAACTTGGCTTCTGCGAAAAAGAGAAGTCCGACTATTATAATCATTGCTATACACATTACGATCGCACCGGCAGAAAGCTTCGAATAATCGAGATGCTGGAAAGCGTTATTCATGAAGTGCTGGAACATATAAAGTGTGTTGAACGGGTAGTCGCCCGTCAAAAGATATACTTCACGGAAGATCTTGAAGGAATTGATGAGTGACATGATTCCTACAAAGAAGATCGTGGAACTTAAGTAGTGCATCTTGATCGCGAAAAATCTCTTTAACGGACCTGCACCGTCCATCTTCGCAGACTCGATTACTTCATTAGGAATATTATTAAGAGCTGCGAGGAACAATACCATGTTATATCCGAGATTCTTCCATATAAACATGATGAGGATTACGACCTGAGCATAAGAAGACTTAAGCCAGTCGATCTTATCTATTCCGAAAAGGCTTCCCATCCAACCGTTGATAACACCGTTATAACTGAAGAATACCTGCCAGATAAGAACGATGGAAGCAACCGGTACCATCATAGGGTTAAGAAGGATACTTCTGAAAACACTCTTACCAGGCATTCCGCTGTTAAGGAGGAGCGCTGCAAGGAGCGCAAGTATGATAGCGAGCGGAACAGCTATAAGTGCGAATGTAAATGTATTTTTTGAAGCGTCGCGGAAAGCAGGATTCGTTAATACTCTAACGTAGTTTGTAACTCCTACGAAATCCGTGTTGGTCGATGATTTCTGGAATGATGTCTTAAGGAGCATCAAGAGTGGAAGAAAGAAAAACAGGAGCACACCTGCAAGACTTGGAAGGAGGTATCCTGTGAATACACCCCAATCGAGCATTTTTCTTCTTCTGTGGAGACGCCTTTTGCGTTTGGCAAGATCCGCTTTCTTAAGGAGCGCATCTCCTTTTTTTTCTTGTACGTCTATCATTTCGAGCCTTCCTCTGCTTATATATTCCTTATATCTTTCCCCATGTTCAGCCCTCCGACATAAAGGTTTACATCGGAAGGCCTTGGGACATAAAGTTCATTGTTCCTGTGGAACTACATATTAGACGATTTGTTTTCGTCATTTGTTCCCACGACCGTTAATGCCGTTGTTTTGCCTCATTTGACAATGCTCTTGGCACGTTTAGTCATCGCTTTGATCGCACTGTCAAGATCAGTCTCGTCTCTGAAGTACGGTCTCAATTCTTCCATTACTATTACTTCGACCGAGATATTCACATCCGACGAAGTATCTATACTGTCAAGAAGTTCAAGATATTTGTCTCCAAGTCCCGATTCAGGAACATAAAGTCCCAGGAACGGATACATATCTTCGGTGTAATAATCGTCATAATCATAATATTCAAGCTGCCTATACATGGCTTCGTCTGTCATCTCAACCAATGCTTTCGCGGCATTCCTGTTTATAGGATTTGAAAGGCCGCTCTTAGCCTGAGACTCATCACTAAGGAAGTAATCAAGAAGTTCATAACATCCGTCTTTTACTTCCGAATTCGAGAATATCGACAGATAATCATCGATCTCAGCTCTTATGCCTCTCGCATCGCCGGAAGGCAATCCCATGAGCTTTCCGCTGTCTCCGTAATAATTCACGTGGGCGAAGTCACTTAAGCCACCCAAACTAGTCCAGTACGCATCTTCAGCTTTAAGATCATCAAGATAGATTACAGAACCGAATGATTCTGAACCTGCATCTACATCATTCTTAAAGAAATCGCACATTGCTCTGAATTCGTCAGAATCGAACTTAACCTTGCCGTCATCAACAAACAGATCATATTCAACGCTAAAGCACTGTATGAACATCGCTTCTCTCGTCGTGGAATTGAGCGTGAATTCAAAACCGACACTGTTCTCGTCCAGGAAGGCGCTATACTCATCAAAAGTAAAACCAACCTTATCCTCGTATCCATTTCCGTCAAGGTAGAGGCCGTTCAGAGTGAAGTTTAACGGAAATCCCTTAAGCTTACCGTCAACCTCACAGGATCCGATAATATCCCAGTAATACTTTGACTTGTCGAATCTGTCGCTATCGGTATATTTTGTAAGATCCTCCATATAGCCGTTCATCTTCTCAGTTTCACCGAATGAAGAACAGATGAGCATATCAGGACCCTCGTTCTTTTTAACAAGATTGCTTATATCTTCTATCGTCTGGCAATAGCTGATACTGGAAGCATATGCAGAAGCATCATTAGTAAGTTCGATATCACTGTTTTCGAGCGGATCTGAATAAGTACTGTAGATCAGCAGTTTCGCATAATATTTCTTACTGTCTTTGTTAAACTCTTCGACCGCATCATATATTCCCGGATCGAGATAGGAATCGACCATCGCAATATCGATCACCTTCTTACCTGCATGCGGGTTACTGTCAGCCTTTTCGAAAATACAGAAGGAATAGTCGAGACCGAGTCCATCGTTGATCGGAGAATAATGCAAATAGGATATTACTGTCTTTTCAGGTGAACTATATAAAACCTTCTCAAGACTGATATCTCCTCTGTCGAAATCTTCACAATCGTTAAAATCGATATAACTCTTGGCTTCGCCGTCTTCTATCGTATAGATACCTGAAGAGTCAGCACCGTAGAGCTTATCATTCACACTTGAGTACTCATAGTTAAGATCGATCGGCTCATCGATCAGATCTGCTGTACCTTTTTCAGGATCAAGGCTGGCTCTTACATAGGAAACACCTGAAGGTCCGTATCCTTCTACGATCGCCTTACCGTCAATGGAATAAATGTCATTGATCTGGCTCATCGTTCCTACGCCAAGAGATTTCGCAAGATTGATCGTAGAGATCTCCTCTCCATCCTTATATACGAATATCTTGGAAGATATCGAACCGCCTCCGAATGTCTGAGTAGAGATATAATCATAACCATCGATATTTTTAACCGAGACAACATAACTGTCATTGAAATTACTGTCGAGGTCTTTCAACTTGCCGATCTTCTTGAGTGTATCCGGATCGAGCTTTGCATAACAATATCCGTCATCATATGCATTATCCAATCCGGCAATAAAAGAATAGATACTTATTCCGTCTTCGCAAACTGCAAGGTAAGAGTTGCCGATAAATAACGGATCTATATCTAAAGCATCACTAATAGAGATACGATTTATTAAATTGCCATCAAGATCGAAACACATAATCTCCTCGGTATCAATATAATCACGATTCTCGACACTGTATACAATGTAGAACCTGTCATTCATGAAAACCGGTTCACATTCAGCAGAGACGTAGACATAATCGTCCTTGTCATATCCGGGGTCCAGATCTAAAGTCTTGGTAGTATACCAAGGATCATCGGCACTGATATAAGTTGTCTCACTTTTTTTGTTACATCCCGAAAAAACGGTACAAGTACTGATCAGTAATGAGCTGATGAGCAACCCTGATGTAAACTTTGTAAAAAAGTTCATTATATCTCCTTTTGAGTCAACCCCTTCGTTGACTTCATCATTATATTTCCGAGTAGTTAAGAAAAGTTAAAGAAAGGAATAAGATTTGTTTATTCGCATTACTTTTCTATCCTATACGTCGATTATGCTCTCCATTGCATCTTCGTGCCATCTATATCGATTACAAATCGGCTGTTTTTCTTACATTTTTGTAATCAAGTATCTTTTAGAATAAGCATAATAAGGCCGCTTTCAGATAAAAGCGGCCAATAGATAACATATTAAAGAAGGTCTTCTCTTCCCTGTTCCTTAAGTCTGTCCACCATGAGCTTAACGTCCTGTGTCCTGTCCTTAGAACAGATAAGGATAGAATCTTCTGTCTGAACAACGATAAGGTCCTTAACACCGATCGCAGTGATGAGCTTATCGCTTGACTTGTTAAAGATGATAGTATTCTCTGTATCGATACCTTCGAAATCACCTACGATAACGTTGTCGTCACCGTCATGAGAGAATACGGAATCGAGAGCATCCCATGATCCTACGTCGTTCCAACCGAACTCTGCAGGGATGCAGTAAACATCTGAAGCTTTCTCCATGATGCCGTAGTCGATAGAGATCTTCTCGAGTTCAGGATAGATCCTTGCAACAGCTTCAGCTTCGGAAGCAGTTCTAAGATCCTCATAGATAGACTCCATCTTCTCATATGTATCAGGAAGATACTTCTTAAATTCTTCAAGGATAACTGAAGCCTTCCATACGAACATACCAGAGTTCCAGAGATACTTACCAGAATTAAGGTACTCTCTTGCAACCGACTGACGCGGCTTCTCTACGAATCTTCTTAAGTAGTAGACCTGGCTTCC
>JAGCGE010000188.1 GCA_017649745.1 Clostridiales bacterium
ACAAATGAAAGAGATTACTGTATCCTGATACTTTTCCTTAACTGTGGTATGCGTCTTGCAGAGCTTCGCGGTATTGATCTTAGTGATATCCGCGGAGACATCCTTACTGTTATCGGTAAAGGTAATAAAGAACGTACGATATACCTTAACAAGTCCTGTATCGAAGCGATCGATGAGTGGCTTAAGGTACGTGAGACTTATAAGATCAAGCCAAGTGCCAAGGATGCTCTATTTATATCGAAAATAGGCTTAAGACTATCCGAAGACATGATCCAGATAACGATCAAGAATCTGATGGCACAAAGCGGGATCGATACAAAGGTATATTCAGTACATAAACTCAGACATACTGCTGCTACTTTGATGTACAAGTACGGTCACGTCGATCTTAGAAGTCTTCAGACGATCCTTGGACATGCAAGTGTATCAACGACACAGATCTATACACATGTAGATGACGATTTGCTCCATCAGGCTGTAGAGAGTAACCCTCTGGCAAATTTCGTTCCTAAAGAAGATTAACCGAAGTATTCTGTCATAGGAAGGATCTCTGTTCCCTCACTGCCCGGCTCTTTACCGTATAGACAATCAGAACTTCCTTCAAATTCATACTTACAATATGCGTTATATATAGTCGTATAGTTAAGTCGTCCTGTACTGTAGATCGCAGGAACACTCTCGTCATACATTCTGTCATACCAGATCCTGGTCCTTACGGAATCCTCATTATAATCGAAAATGGTATCTCCGAAATACTTAGGTTCTACCTGACTATCAATTCCTGCAGCATAAGCGATCGTAGCCATCATATCCTTATGATATTCAGGTGTCTTGGTAAAGACTATGCTGTCATGTCTTTCATTAGGCATCTTGATCATGAAAAGAGGTGTAGCACCCCACCCAAATTCGGATTCTTCATTATGATAGCCGTGATCGGAAGTAAATATGATAGTTGAATTATCATATACGCCAAGCTCCTGAAGCTGAACGATAAGATTATTCATAATATCAAACGAGGAGATGATCTCAGCATCAACATCACAAGGCTGGTGTGTACCATTAAGATGGTTAACCATGAAATAATTCTTATCAGAATCAGAAAGCTTATAATTCATGTTGAAAAGATAATCGGAATTTATGTAGTAACATTCTGTCGTACGCTCATATATAGCGATCTCTCTGAACGAAAGTCCGTCAAATTCAATAGACTCCTTAAAGAAGTAAGGCAAAGAACGGAACAATGACAACTTTCCGAAATCAGTCCTGAAGTTATCATAGTCGAAACTCTCAAGCTTGAGCTTATGAGGCTCATCATACTTCTTTACATTGTCGAATCTGTCGTAAAGATACTGAGGCTCAGGCATCTCAAAGTTATATGCATTACATACATAGTTATTTTCATGCATCAGCTGATAGAACTTAATGTTCTTCTCTGAGTTCCAGCACTTATCGAACCAATCGTATTTTCCAAGAGTATTATCAAACTCAGCTCCGCCGAACATCTGGCACATCGAAGTAACAGTAGAATCATAAACACTGCATGTATCAGTATAAAGCGTGAAATCCTTAGTTACATTGAAGTATTCAGGATGCTGCTCATAAAATGGTTCAATATAACTGTTATCAAAACAGTCAAAAACGATAACAATAACGTTATTATTCTTTGAAACAGTATACTGCTCTGATGAATCGAAATAATATTCAGTTGTTACGCCGTATATCTCCTTTGGTGCAAGAACGAGCAAAAGGATCGTAGCAACGATATGAAGAGCAAGATAGATGATATATCCGAAAAAATCTATATTCTTTTTCTTTTTTTTAAGGAAATGAACTGCAACGATAACAAGAGCAATTATAGCGATCCAAATGATGATATTAATGATCTTAGTACTCATTGAAACATGCAAAGCATCATTTGATACACCAAGAAGCGAAAGCTTACCGTTAAGGAATGAATACTGTGCATAGATCGCAACAGCTAATCCAAGGAAGCCTGCGTAGACATAATCATATATCTTATTAGGAATAACAAAGAATATGGTAGCAATTGCAATAGCGATAACTGCAAAGAACAATAACTGCCAACCGATAAATTCCTGGATCGGGAATTCAAAGTTCTCAACATTTCCTACGAAAGAATCAACAGGAAGATAAATGTTAATAACAAAACTCAATGCTGAACCAGCAACGAGTGATTTAAGATACTTCTTCGAATTTGCCTTCTTATCCTTGATAACGAATGATAGTCCGAAGAATATCAGAACAGCAAAGAACAATCCGTCGATAACGAGGATCGGAACTGCATATTTTGCAACAAAATCCGGCATCTCAGTAAAGACGAATCTGTAATAGAAGAATAACGGCAAAGTAGCCAATGCCGTAGATATAAGGAATAGTGATAGATCAAAACGCTCTACTATCCTTGTTGCAAGCTTAGTCTTGGAGCAAAATTCCAAGACGACCAAAAGAACCACAAACGCAACTGATCTGTGGATTACATATGATAACTGAAATATGAAAGCAAGGATCATAATATCAAGTACTATGAATCCGAACTTTTTACAAAAACCAACGAGTTTACTCTCTGTTCCCAACTATATATACCTAAATATTCAATTCAATTAATCGTCAAGAAGATCCTCTGCTTTGATAACAACGTCCTCGTCATTATCCTTTGCCTTGATCTTATCATCGATCTTAACTTCTTCTTCAGAGCCCTTTTTCTTGAAAAGTCTCTTAAGCTTATTCCAGAAAATACCAACAAATGCACCAAGTGCAACGATTACTGCAGCTGCGATCTGAATGATGTAACTGGTAGTAGCCGGATCAATATACAGATTAACCATTAATGTAACCTCCTTTAATGTCACCTTATCCAAAATACACTTTCATTGGCAAAATCTCAATATCATCTTTGAACGGATCTTTACCTTTTATCTCTTCGACCCTGTCTTTTACCTCATATTTTGCAAATGCGTTATATTTTATCATATATGATAAATGACCTTCACTATAAATGTTAGGCTTTGAAGAATCATAGATCATCTCATATACACATCTTGTTCTCTCAGAATTCTCATCAAAATCATAGATCGAGTTTCCATATTGTTCAGGATTATCAAGACCTGCACAAACAGCGATCGTTCCCATAAAATCATCAAGACATATTGGAGCATCAGAAAGCTGCATCTCTGTATTAGTCTTACCAGGTTCCTTTATCATAAACAATGGAGATGAACCTAATGAAGAGAACTGATTTTCTTCCTTATGATTACCATGGTCAGCCATAAAGATTATCGTACTATTGTCATACAGATCTTTCTCTTTAAGCTGAGAAATGAGTTTTTCCATGATCTTAAAGAGCTTTTCATTCTCTTTTTCAGTATCACAAGGCTGATGGATACCTCTTAAGTGTGTGTAATAGAACAACTTATCTTCAGTATACTGATAATCCATATAATAAAGATAATTTCCGTTTACTTCCTCTGCCTTATCACTGTTAACATAAGCGACATAGTATCTGAATGTTTCATCACTAAAGAGTAAGCTTACCGGATTCTTAAGAACGTATGGCAAAGCCCTATAAAATGAAACTGCTACAAAGTCCTTATGTAACTTATTAATGTCAAACTGCCAATAATCAAGCTCTTTCGGCTTATCGTACTTCATAACGTTGTCGATCTTACCGTATTGTTTAGAGCTGTCCGGTGTTTCAACACAATAGAAATTACACTTGTATCCCTTATCATGCAGTGCATTATAGAAATTCTCGGTTCTCTCGCTCTTCCAGCCTAGATCAAGAAATTCATCAAGTGAAACTTCATTATTAAACTGACAATTACCCAAGAACTGATTGACTGATGTTGCAGTCGAATCAAATTCACTAGTAGTATTCGTATACATCGTAAAGTCTTTAAGGATATCGTATTTTTCAGGATGTGCCTTATAGAACTCTTTAGCATATGAATTATCATAACCGTCGAAAACAATGACTATGATGTTCTCATTACTGGACAATGTAAATTGTTCGCTATTATCGAAATAGTACTGAACCTTAGTACTGAATGCACTCTTCGGAGCAAGTATAAGAAGCATTACCAAAGAGACAAAGTGAAAAGCAAGAAGAAGACCTGAAACTACGTTGAATGTTTTCGAAGTCTTTTCCTTAAGAAGCTTTGTACTGAAAAATACAGCTACAAAAATAACCAACCAGATCAATGAATTAACAATAAGCACCTTAGGATCATTAACAGTAAGATCTCCTCCCTTATCAAGATAAGGAAGATGCTTATTCATAAACATATACTGAATAGTCGAACAGATAATGAATGCTACAAGTATTTTCGATAGGATCGTAAAGATCTTGTCCTTAAGCTTAACGATCATCAATGCGAAAAATACAGAAAGAGAAATAAATAAGAATACAAAGTATAAGATAAATGGCTTACATGAGAATTCAAAGTTCTCGATATTTCCTATATATGTATCTATCGGGACATAAAGAAATATAAAGAAAATGCTTGGAGATACGACTAAGAATGATGATATCAGACGAGGCTTTTCTTTCTTAACATCCTTTGGAATAAGCCATAAAGCAGTACCAAGAGCAAGTATAAGATTTAAAAGGAAGAATACCACCAGTAGCAGGATATCAGTAATCGAAGTATACTTTGCAAAGAATAACTTTGTCTTACCGATACCAATAACGTAATAATAGATCAGAAACATCAAAGGAATAACTATCGGTATCGACCGTTTTAGATTATCCTTACTCAGCTTCTTTACCGCTTCCAATGGAATATTGCAGAATAACGCCATGAGCAAGAAGGCCATAACAAAGATCAATCTGTATGCTACATAATTGAAATACACCTTCTGCTGCAGACCAAGGATCAATATAAGAACATAGAAGATGATCCTGGTAATGACGTAATTCTTTTCCAATACGGAGCGTATCTTATCAAGCATTATCTATACCTCGTTAAATATTCTCAATAAAACTCTTATATGCGAGATAAGTATCGTAAAGATCGATCTTTGAGATCACTTCGTATGGAGCATGCATAGACCATACAGGAACACCGCAGTCGATAACTTCCATACCGTGCTTAGCCATGTAAGCAGAGATAGTTCCGCCTCCGCCTGCATCTACTTTACCAAGTTCACCTGTCTGCCAGGAAACCGAATTAGCTTCAAAGATCTTAGTGATCTGTGCAACGAAATCACCATTGGCTTCATTTGTACCTGACTTACCTCTTGCGCCAACATACTTTTCGAGCTTGATACCCTTAGACATATATGCTGAGTTCCTGCGATCAGATACAGAAGCGTACTTAGGATCATAAGCATTGGAAACATCAGCTGAAAGCATCTTGGAATTAGCAATGAACTTACGATAAGCAAGAAGATCAAATGCCTTTCCTGTCTGCTTAGAGAACATCTCCATAAGGAAGTTCTCATAAAGAACTGACTGAGCACCAGAGTTAGCGTAAGAACCGATCTCCTCTTTATCTGTAAGCATGCATACACATGTCTTGTCAGGCCTCTCCTGATCGAAAAGAGCCATCAAAGCCGGATATGCGCATACTTTATCATCATGTCCGTAAGCTGCGATAAACGCTCTGTCAAATCCAACGTCACGAGCCTTCATTGCAGGAACGATCTCGATCTCGCCTGAAACGAAATCCTTCTCTTTTATCTTGTAGTTCTTATAAAGGAAATCAAGGATATTAGCCTTAAATATGTCCTTATCGGACTTTTTCGCATCCTTATAAGGCATACCGCCGATGACAACATTAAGATCTTCACCGGAGATAAAATCTCTTGGAGTCTTTTTCATCTGCTCATCAGCAAGATGTGGAAGAAGATCAGTGATATAAAAGATCGGATCATCCTCCTTCTCACCTACACAGATCTCATGACTCTTGGAATCCTTAGTAAAAACAACACCATGGATAGCAAGCGGGATAGTTGTCCACTGATACTTTTTGATACCACCGTAATAATGCGTCTTAAAGTATACTGTCTCTTCATCCTCATAGATCGGATTAGGCTTAAGGTCAAGTCTTGGTGAATCGATATGAGCTCCAAGGATGTTACAACCTGTGGACTTCTTACCAATAACAGCAAGGATAAGTCCCTTACCCCTGACAGAAGCATAAACCTTATCCCCTGCCTTAAGTGATTTCTTAGATTCAATATCTACAAAACCCAACTGCTCAGCAGCTTCAACTGAATTCTTAACGAATTCACGCTCAGTCTTAGAGATATTCAAAAAACTCTTATAGTCCTCAGCGAAGTTCATGCATGAGTCGATCTCATCTTCGCTCATGGATTTATAAAGATTAGGATATTCAGCAAAAAGATCTTTTACAGCCATAATTATTTCTCCTCTTATTACTTATCAAAAGAATTATACATCAATATTATCCGAAAAACTCTTTCATCGGTAAAATCTCAGCAACTTCATACGGATCGGCATCTTTGATCTCGGAAGGCCTGGTGTAGACAGTATATTTAGCATAGGAATTACACCTTGCCGTATATGTCAGATGGCCACTAGTATAAACTCTTGGTCTACTGTGATCATAGATCCTTTCATAATAGTATCTGACTCTTTGTGTATCACTTGAAAGATCATATACAGAATTACCGTAATAATGCGGGTCATCAAGATCAGCCAGAGTTGCAACTGTACCCATGAAATCTTCAAATGATACTGGTGAAGTATTCAACACTAAGTGATTATGCTCTTCGTAAGGTTGTTTGATCATAAAGAGCGGCGAAGAACCAATGCAATAGTAATATGATTTTTGAGCTCCATGATCAGCCATGAATATGATCGTACTTTGATCATAGACACCTAATGCTTTTAATTGATCAATATATTCGCCCATGATCTCAGAAATAACCTTAGGTTCCGTATCTTCTTTAGCCGGATAGTGCATTCCACTTAAATGAGTATAAGTAAGGATATTACTGTCCGTTGTTTTAAGTTCAAGATTCTCAAGATATTCGGAATCACTGTAGATACATCTGTTAAGACATGGATATACGGCATATCCGCAAAATGAGTCTTCATCAAAATATGATCCGATCTTATCTTTAAGGATGTAAGGAGCTATCCTATACAGAGTTAACATTCCAAAATCTTTATAGAACTGTTTATGTTCGAAAGAATAAGCCGATAGATATGTCGGTTCATCATATTTGATAACATTATCGAACTTGCCATAAACATATTCTTCATATGGGATAGAAAAATTATATGCGTTACATTTATATCCCTTTTCATGAAGCGAATCATAGAACTTTATAGTCCTTTCGCTATTCCATCCGCTGTTAAGCCAATCCTCACAAGTTGCTTCATTATCAAATTCACAACCGCCCATAAACTGGTTAATCGAGCAAACAGTCGAATCGAAAACACTTAAAGTATTGGTATACATCGTAAAGTCTTTAACGTCTTCATTAGTCAGCAACTCATTTATCGCATACTTATTATCATAAGCATCAAAAACTATGATGATGACATTATTGTTCGAAGAGATCTCGAACTGACCGCTATTATCAACAGCATATTCCCTCTTTATATAGAAAACCTCAGAAGGAGCCATTACCATCAGAATAATAAGCGAGATAACGTGATAACAAAGAAGTGCCGTTGCACAGTAAGTAGTGATCTTTGAGATCTTCTTTTCGAAAAGAAGAGATCCCGTAAAAACACCTGCTGTAACAAGGATCCAGATAATAAGATTAGTTATGATCAGTTTCTTATCAGAAAAAGCACTCTCAGTTGCTACACCAAGTAAAGAAAGATGCGAATTCAAAAAGATATACTGTACCGAACATGAAGCTACTATCGCTAATAGGATCGAGCTTAACACATTGAAGATCTTTTTCGGAAAAAGTGAGATCAAACCTGAGATAAGAACTGTACTTCCGAAAAAAGCCAGCAGCATTAATGGCAAAAAGTTCGTACAGGTGAAATCAAAGTTCGATATGTTCGATATATACGATTCCAGCGGAAGATAGATCAACAAAAGAAATGTAAGAGCCGATACGGTCAAAAGAGATCTTACAATGTTATTCTTGAAGTTTTTCTTAATGCTCATATCAGGACTCTTTCACCTTTTTAGCAGTAACATCAACCGGAGAGAAGAAATACCATCCACCGTCAGCTTTAAATACGATGGAATAGATCTCGATAGACTTATACTTGCCATCGACCTTGAAAAATATCTCAACACTTACAAGAACAATATCTTCTATTACTTCAGAATCAACGTCATTGAAGAAAGCAATGTTCTCATGAACAGTGTCATAATCAAGACCATTTTCTTCATCACAAGGTCTAGTAGCAATGTGCTTCGTTCCGACAAAGACGGCATCTTCATCTACATTACTTCTGAGCATCTCCCATGCATCAGTATCCTCGCCGTCTAATGCATCCTTATAGAAGCACTCTTCGAAAAGCGCACTGTCATCTTCATATAAAGACTGGAAAAAGCCTCTACATGCATTATCAGAGGAAACGTGAACACTGTCTGTCGTTATCCTTTCATCAACCTTCACACCTGAACAAGCTGAAAGTAAAACCGACAGTATCAATATTGTCGATATAATGATTATATTTTTATTCAAGGATCTGTGTGACATATGCAAATACCTTCTTTGATCAATTTTCTTCTTGTGAAGTATTATCCTTAACCCATTTTAAATACTCGGAGATCTTATGTTCATATCCGATATCTGTAGGCTCATAATAGACTGTGCCAACCATATTGTCAGGCATATATTGCTGTTTAACGATATGACCAGGGAAATCATGAGGATACTTATATCCGACAGAATAGCCGAGATCTTTCATACCTATAGCAGGAGCATTACGAATATGATAAGGAACAACGCCTGTATCGATCTTCTCGACATCCTCCAACGCTTTATTGATCGCAAGATAAGATGCATTGGATTTAGGAGAACAAGAAACGATAATAACTGCTTCAGATAACAATATACGAGCTTCAGGCATACCGAGAACTCTGACAGCATCATAAGCAGCCTGAGCTACAAGCAATGCATTAGGATTAGCTAATCCGACATCTTCAGAAGAACAGATAAGTATCCTTCGA
>JAGCGE010000189.1 GCA_017649745.1 Clostridiales bacterium
ATAGCGGGAGGGGGTATGTTTTGCGAGACCCTCCCCCGCGTCCAGCAATGATAGCATGGTGGATGCCAAATCAAGTTCTTACTTTTTTTGTAAAAGCAAAAGCAATTAATTCTTTTTCCCTTTTTAATAAACTTTTAATTTGCTTTCAATCAAAGCTAAATGAAAAGAGAAAGCAAACATTAAACAAAAGTTTACATCAAAAAGCTAAACTAAATTGCTTTTAGTTTTTTACAATCTTTTTGTACAAGTTGTTGAAGTTCCATTTGCAAAGTTGATCAACAACTCTTTCTACCTCCCGGGTATAGTTATAGTCCGAGTCTTCGGTAGATGTGTCGGCCATTCTAGCCACAAGGGAGCAAGTGTTGTACCCCTGCTGTGTATCATAAGCATACCATCTATCGAAGTCCGTAAAGTAGTCATACGGGTTATCGATAGTAGTAACAAATACTGCACGCTCTGCCAAGACTTACTCACTTCCTTTCTTAATCTTGCCGATAGTTGTAGTAGAAACACCAAACTTTTCAGCAAGTTCTTTTGTTGTCCAACCAGAATCAAGCATCGCTCTAATACGAGATTCGGTAGCACTGGTGATACCCTGATCCTCCTTAGGCATAGCCCTCTTCTTAAGCTTATCTTGGTCACAGTTTTTGAAGATCTCTTCCTGTTTTGTCTTAGAGATAGCACCTGCCTGTATAGCTTCCCATTCTTTGTCAGTAAGAATGATCTGGTCTTTACCAGCCCCCACCTGCTCTCTAGCATTAGCGATGGCCTGGTTACGGATCTTCTTCTTCCAGTCCTTATCCTGTACTTTATCGGGGTTGGCCTCTTCTTTGGTCTTCACCTCTTGGCGTGCTACCATCTGAGCTTTTCTCTCGAGGGGGGCGTTCTTAAGAGCCTTATCCAGCTTGTCGTCAAGAGACTTAATCTCGTCCTTATATGCGATCGTTGTAGCCCCTCTATTCCATACGGGATCCCCTACGGATAGAGACGCCTTACGAGCCTTATTACCAAGCTCATGCATATAATTAGCATAGTCAGCATACACGTTCTCCATTTCATGACCAGAAGAAAGTGCATACGCGCCACCTTCTTCAGGATGCTGAAGAGCTTCGTACATCTTTGTGGATTTGATCGGGGTTTCTACATATTCCTTAACCTGCTCATTCGGCTTTCCCTTATAGATAGTTTTTGTATAAGTCTTAGACTTATCTCGCCAAACAATCTCGCCAGTTTCAGGATCGATGCCCTGACGAGCTCTATCGGGAACGTCGGCTTCAGATGTGGATTTAGAAATCAGTGTAGAAGCGCCAGCTCTAGGACCGCCCTGATACTTTGTCTTAAGTTCCGCAATGTTGTTGTCCTGATAAGACTGCTCGAAATCAAGCTTGTGCTTAACTGCATCGATTACTACCATCGAATGCTTTACAGCTCTAGCGATTTCACGATCATCGGCGCCAAGAAGAGTCATGTCAGTAATCAGATTTGTAATCTGACCCATCTCTCGACCCTTCATGTTATCGGTCATCAGACGGAAATCGCTGCCTTCTTTCTGACCATAGATGGCTTTCGGATCGAAGTCCTTAAGCTCTTCGAGAGGAGACTGATTACGAATCTTTACGCCTTTTGTCGGGATAACAAGAACTGTATCGCCATCGAAGTCTGCTCCAGACAGCTGTTCGGCAACCTTAGAATTAATACCAACAGCATCAATAGGGTTCTTGCCGAGTACTTCCTGGCCTTCCTTGTTCTTGTTATTTACCTTGAGTCGAGGGATCTCAAACCTACCGCCATGAGGATAACGAATGAGAACTACCTCTTCACCATCTTCGTAGTTAGGAGCATAGATTTCGTTAGCTTTCATAGAAGGCAAAGGAAGGATTACATGAGAAGCCTGTCTTGGAAGAGCGGCAGCCTTTAAATCTACGGCATCTGCATCGCATCCATCAGCAAACTGTTCAAGCATCTGCTTTTTAAGAACAGGATTCGTAAGCTTCATGATGCTTTCGTACTCTTCATCAGCCTCAGTCTCAGCAAGTCTAAGCTGTTTCTTGGCAAGCTCTACTGGCTGTTTAGACAAGAACTGAGCGGCAAGAGTCTTAGACCATTCGCTCCATGTTCCTTCTTCAGACACAATGTTAAGAGCACCTTCATGCTTCTTGCCGTCGGCATCGGTGTAATCATTCTGACGCTTAATAGACGCACTAAACGGGTTATCAGGATCGTTACTCTGTTCCTTGAAAATCTTAGAAGCAGGCTTGTCATGACCCTTATTAGAGTTAAAGATGATGTCTACTCCAGGCGGGAAGTCAGAATCCTTGCCATAAACGGCCATTCCCTTGAGATAGTATTTCCCATCATCAGGCTCAGTATGATACTCATCGTTGAAACCTTGAATACCAATACGAACCTGTGCATACCTTGAATTACCGAGATCAAGATCCTGAACGCCTCGACGAATCTCCATTACACCGTCTTTCTCAACTCCGCCTTCGCCATCTTCAGTATAGCGAACCATTACTCTATGACCATCGATGTTGATCGGTCTATGAATCTTAACCCTTGACTTAGGATCACCGTCGACGAGATACTCAACAGGCATTGAGACCTTGTCCATATTATCATAGATTTCAGAAAGAGGGGTTCCGGCCTTTACTAGAACATCAGTGTTCGTATACTGCCTTGGATTAGATACCTGCGGTACATGGATCATCTTCTTCTCATATTCACCGCTATCAACAAGCTGTTTTACAGCATTCTTGAATACAGTTTCAGATACTTCCATATGGCGATTAACGCCAGCGGACACGTCGATATATTTCTTTTCATCAACAGATTCCTTTAAAATGTCCTGAGTTACGTTAAGTCTATTTACCTTCTCCTCGACGCCATCCTTGAGAAGAGTTCGAACATAAGACTCGTTCTTTCCCATTCTCTCGCCGATGGCTACGTTACTCATTCCTTTAGCCTTGAGTTTCTGTGCCATTGCCACATCTGCTCGCTTAGACTCGTTCTTAGCAATAGAGAGCCTCTTTCGAAACTCAGTGGTGGACATGTTTTCCATTTTCGCAATGTCTGTATCGCTAACTCCATTATCTCTGTAATACTTGACCCTTGACATGAAACCACTAGATCTCTGAGGATTCTTACCAGAACCCCAAGGGTATCTACCAGAATGTCTAGGCGTACCATAGTGAGCAAGGAAATCACGATCGTCCTTGGCCATTACTAATCACTCCATTCATGCTTTTTGTTTGAAAATATAAAAGAGCGATTAGTATTATTTATACTTCCTGCTCTTTCATCTCTGCGATAATGCCATCAGACTCGATAATCTTTTCCATAATCGCAGCAATGTCGTTGGGATCTGGAATAGCAATAGCCGCTTCATCGTTCTGATAGATGCGAAGTTCGCTCTCAATATCGAACGGCTTTATACCGTATTCAAGACAAAAGAGCGCGTTGTAAATATAAAGCTGATCCATTTTAGCGGGGGTGATTCCAGTTTTCAAATCGTGGATTCTAAGCTTCCCGTTACGAAAACAAATAGCGTCAGCACTTCCGTAGCAGTTAAAGGAATGAAACAGGATCACTTCCGGATCCATTCCAAACCCAATTGCATCGTTAACATGCATATTAAGTGTTTTCTTCTGTTTACCCATCTTGATGCCAAGTCTGATATGCTCAGCGGCCAAAGCATGAATCCTTGTCCCAAGAGCAGCGGCCTGTGCATTAAGATATGATTGTCTTAAATGATCATTGTCATAATTGAGCCAATGATACTTAGAAGGACTCAAGAATGCGTGAGTCCCTTCAAGCCTTGAATGATCGTTCCATTTCATCGAGTACTTCCTCCATGTTTTCTGGGTTAACAAAAGCAGAGAACGACATCTCATTCATCCTTGAAACATAGTAGTCTTGATTCGGTCTATGCGATTCATTAGGGGATCTTTTAACTTCGAGAGTCGCCCAATGCTTATCATACAAGACCGTTAGGTCCGGGATTCCTTGAATGCACGTAGGATCATTTTTCATCACTATGCATCCTGGGAACCGATCCTTTATCGATTGTTTCAACTGGTGCTGAAATGCCGATTCTTTTTTGTTTTTAGCCATAGTCCGTCCAACTCCTATCGCCAAAATATAAAAGCAGCAAATTGATTTACGTTTGCTTTTCATTTCATCATTTGCATAACGAACCAATCAAAATGCTGCTTCCTTCTACTATAGGGGCTGTCGTGTGTGCGTAGGCATAATTATTACCACTTTATACTTCCAATTGGCCAAGACAATCCTCTACAAGAACAGTAAAACTGCTGAGCTTCAATAGCTTTTTCTTCAGTTTCAAACGTTCCTAGACTTGCGACTTTACCTCCTATGGTTACTTGGGCTCTCCATTTACCAGAAGAAACAGAATAGTAAATTCCTGTATACCTAGAAGTAGCATTAGAATAATCCCTTCCATGATCCATCCTTGAATGTTCAATCTCATCCTTTCTATAATTTGGATCGTCAAATCGAAATGCGCATCCTTTATGTGTCAGGGCTTTACCCAAAGCGCAATCGCGAACCTTTGACATATTACCATCAATAGCTCTAGCAGCATCAGCATACGTCTCGTAAGTATCCTTGAATCTGCACCAATGACCATCGACCTCTTTCCAAATCTGAATAGGTGGATGATCAGACGGACGACCTCTGCGCTTTTTCTCATCATTACTTGCCATTGTCATCACCGCCTTGAGAAAGAGTCATAAGAGTAAGACCTAGCGTCCTAAGATCATCGCAAGGGCAATAGTCAACGACTTTTCCTTGAACTGAATGAGATACAAACCCTTCTCGATCTTTCATAATCTTAGAGAGGAGTGCGTAACAATCCTTGAATGCATCTTGTCTCCCTTTGTTGTAAGCTTTTCCTGTAGTAGCCATAAATATAAAACCTCCATTAAAATTTCACAAAAGAACGTTCATTAAAATTCTTCTTTTTCTTTAAAGCTAACATAATAGCTTTGTCAATGTTGGAAGAACTAATCAAATGATAATAATACAACTCTATAAAAGGCGTATTAATTCTGTCAATTCGCCCTGCAGCTTGAACCATAACCTTGTAAGAATAATTCTGCGAGAAGAACACGATAGTATCGGTAAGTGTGCAGTTCCAACCTTCACACCCCGCTGTGTACTGAACCAGGTAAGCCCATTCATCAGCATCCGGAACGGCCTCATGTCTATGCCCATTCCATTCGCTAAAGGGGATTCCTTTATTGTTAAACAGCGCCCTTAACATATCGAGTTCCGCATTGAAGTTGTAAAATACTATGATTTTCTTTTTCAAGCAGAAGATTCTC
Source organism: Clostridiales bacterium (assembly GCA_017649745.1). The sequence goes on from JAGCGE010000189.1 coordinate 5,346, forward strand.
CATAATGCTTCAAACCTTGAACGATCCGTATTAACAAGACGCCTTAAAAGTAAGCACATCTTACCAGCGTCTTCAATCGGTTCCTGATCATATGGATCCCAACGATCCTTGAATATTGTACTATAGACATCTTTGTCGTAATCGCATTGTACATTCTTATGGATTTGCTCAGTTGTTCTTTGGTCTGGCATCATAACAAGAAGCGATCTTCTATAGTTCTCAAGTTTTGATACTCCAATGTATCGCTCAATCTTTGGGAATTTAGAAAACCTTGAAAATACACAATGCTCTCTGTTAAATTCCGTTTTATTCTTGTAAAACCCATGAGCTAAGAACAGTGTTAAATAATCACTATAAGAATCGCCTGGTGTAGCGGAAAGTAAAATCCATTTGTTTGACTTAACGATGGTTAAAAAGAACTTGGACCAAGCGCCAGTGGTTACTAAACGCTGTTCGTCAAATATAAAAAACGCTCCTTGCTCTTTAGCGTATTTACCAATATTATTCCAACTATCGACAATTACTTCTACTGGCGAAGCATCGTTGTAAGTGAGGCCGAAAGGGATCGCCTCTTCTTCCCACTCAAGCTTGTCTCGTTTAGCGGCGGTTGTTATGATTATTAAAGTTTTCTTATCGCCTTTATAATCATCAAGATAATAAGACA
>JAGCGE010000190.1 GCA_017649745.1 Clostridiales bacterium
GCCTTTGCGAGATCGGACTTGCTGTCATAAATGCGACGACCATTGAGGTCGCGAGCCAGCAGCATGACATTCAGCAGGTGAGGTGTGCAGTAGAAGTCCAGCTGACCGGAACCTTTATAGTCCTCACGAGCGTACAGAGCCGCCTGAATGATTGCTTCTGCGTAGATGTAGTTCTCGCCGAAGTTTGCAGAGGTGTTGGTGCCCTGAATCTCAGCGCGTGCCGCCTCGATATCGACATCACGGTGGATGGTGTAGAGTTCATCATCCTGCCAGATGTTGCGGATGTGATCATCATGAATCTTGTTCTCTGCATTCTCGTCGAGGCCGTCACCGATCATGATACCGAGTGCGACTTCCTCGTTGAGCAGAAGCTTCATGATGTTGTACTGGTACTGAACGACATCGAAATCGGTGATGTCGATGACGTCGTCACGATGAATGGAATCCAGCACGAAGACAGTCTGCGGATCAGTTGTTCTGCTCAGCAGTTTCGCATCGCCGATAGGGGACTTGCGGCCGCCGTTCTTATCGCGGTTGTAACCCTTACCTCTCAGATCGCCGGTACCATCGAGATCGCGGATGTCCATCTGACGAGTGCGGATACGGCTGATCGGGCTCTTGTGAACGCCGTTCATGACAGCGGTAATCCAGCCCTGATCACGTGTGACGAGTTCCGGTGCACCCGGCTTGACGTCCTTATAATCCGGGAACAGCTGACCGATAGTCTCGCCGTCGAAACCGTGAGAAAGGGTCTCGTCGTTCTGTGCGAAAATCTCAATAGCCGTCTTCAGCGAGCCGACGGAGCTATTCTTTGCAAGTTTAATAATCTCTTCACCATCTGCGTGGGTGAGAGTCGGGCCGTACTGCTTCTCAGCAGCGTTGCCCTCGAAGAAATTGTGCTTCACAGTATCTTCCTCCTTTGTGGTTTCTTCGCCCTCGTTGAGGGTCTCTTCGATGATAACAGCACCGACGAGTGCTTCCACGAGGGTCTTCTGTTCCTCGTTAAGGGTGCTGTACACCTCTTCGACAGTCTTCGGCGTGCTATCCTGCTTCTTCTCGTCAGTCATCGGTTTTTCCTCCTGTTTGGTGTCGGCATGAGCGAGTTCGATAGATTCGCCAGTCCAGATGATGCCTTCGTTTTCAGCGTCTTCGTCATGAGCGAATACTTCTTCGATCTTTGCTCCCGGGTTTGCACCTGCAAGAACAAGACTGACCTCAACGATCTTACCATGAACGACATCAGCGCCGTCATGCTTAAGACCGCCGGCGTAAATAGACAGAGAGTCAAGATCGCCGTTTCTTACAGCCTCTTTTGCTGCCTGTCCCTGCTCGGAATTATTGAACTTGCAATAAGCCCGAACGCCTTCCGGTTCATTCTTGAGCAGAGCATGACCGAGAATGTGGAACACGTCATCATGGTTGTGACCATAACAAAGCGGAACTGTAGTTCCGTCCTGCGGCGCAAACGCATTCTGACGGATTACTCTTCCATCTGTGCAAAGAAGATTGTTCTTAGTAGCCCAGCCGCGGAAATCGTAATTTTCCATTTTGATTTTATTCCTCCTTCTTCTCAAGATTTGGCAAAGCGTTAGAGCCCTTTGCTTGCTCTTCGGATTCGTTCAGATTTCTGTTACGAAGTTCGTCTGACTTAGGGTCGTTAGAAGGCTTCATACCAGCAACCTGACGCATCTCATTCGGTGTCGCAATCTCGCCGCGAATCAGTTTATCTGACAAATCAGCAAGTTGTTCAACCGTTATTAACTTGAACGGATCGTGGAAGAACGTAACAGCCTGACCCTGTGTTCTAGCAGTCTTCGTCAAGAACTTACGAGTCATTTCAACCGTAATCGCAGAAAGAATCGGTTCGATTGTTCGGTTGTAATAATTGACCATTGCTTTATCGTCCGCAGAACCGTCCAATATTGCCTGAGTGAGACCTAACTGGCTATAAAGCATACTCGTTAGATATTCAATCTGGCTCATCAGATTATTCTCGAGCGGTCGATTAAGCTGAACGATCTTCTCAGTGGCGTCGGCATACGCGATGCCGTATTTACTTCCCACGAGTTGTTCTTCGATTTGCTTTCGCCGTTTCTCAGCCTGATCTCTCTTCACATCAGATCTCGTAACATAGGGAAGCTGGATTATCAAATCTAGTTTTCCAGAGCTGTTACGTTCGTCAATGGAATCAAGCAGGACAAGCTTGCGAATGAGACGCTGAAGCGTAGAACTTGGCTCGTTCATGACGGCATAAAGCGGATTTTCGATAATAGCGATCATGCTCTTAGGAGCAATCCGCTGTTCTCGTTGTCCGGTACGATCGTTGTACGCTTCAACACGAACATGATCTGGATACCACTCGATAATTTTACCGACTCTCATAGAATAGATATCGTACGAATTGGTATGTGTTGGGTCTTCGCTCGTGTCAATTGGGATGATCGCGTCACACCCTTCGTCAAACATCGAAATAACGACATCTTGGATGAACGCACGAGCAGTTTGGTCTTTGTTGGCAGACAGTGTAAGACACGTATTTAATCCTGAATTTCTATCTTCAAGATATCTGCCGTTGTCAGGATCGAGATCGACATGCTTTATCACGTTGGACGCGACATCCATCGCAATTCGGTTATAAATTGATGTGACAATCGACCTCTCGTTTCCGCGAGTAAGCCGAACCCTATCCGGACGATAAGACCAACTCGAGCCAAGATCTTTGTACTGATAAGTCGGACTGCGACTCGAAAAGGCATTCCAAGCGTGTCTCAGCCTGTCGCCAAACGTGTACTCCATTTTGAATTATCACCTCGAATATTCGAGTTTTTAGAGATATTCATCGATTGGATCTATGAATATACTCCTCGAACTCCTTGCGATTTTTCAGTTCCTTCTTCTTGTCGTTGATCTTACCAAGAATCTTGGCTACAAGCTTTTTTCCTCTATTGGCAAGAGCACGAACTTCGGAGCTAAAGAGCTCTTTTCCGCTAAGTTCGATTGCCGCACTGGGACGTCCTCCTGCCTGTCTTTCAGAAGCTTCTCTTTTTGCGGCGTTGATTCCGGCTAAAGAAGGATGTGCGAGAGCAGGTATCTGACTAACCCGTGTACGAATAGCCAGTATTTCATCGTTAGTCAGACCGCCAGAAGAACGCCCTGACTGTTTGTTCGGGTCATATCCGGAAGGATATTTAGTGCCAAAACGACCGCCGGAAGAACTCTCTGACTGTTTGTTCGGGTCGTATCCTTCGGGATATTTGGTGGCGAAACGACCGCGGTCATCACGCTTGACTTTTGACTCGTCGAAGTCGTTCTTCATATGCTGGAGCCATTCTTCATATGTGAACTTACCCACTGTGGTTCACTCTCCTTTAGATTTTTTATTCTTTATAGCGTTCTTGGCGGCTTTGACGCCTTTTGCTACTGCTCCTACACCCAAGCCAACAAGAGCTCCTGTAGGAGCAAGAACGGCTGCTCCAAGACCGGCTGACATTGCCGACATCATAAACGCCGAACCGATTGTTGCGTTAGTGACCATGCCAGAAGATATCATCGACGCACCACCTGCCGAAGCCAAAGCAGATAACAAATTTCCAGCTTTCAAAGCCGTACTTGTTCCTGCTAATATTCCCCCGGCGATTCCGGCCGAAGCACCCACCTTAGCGCCTCTTTTTACATGAGATCCTATAGAACTCCCGGTAAATCTTCCTGTGTCGGGATCGTGATTTGGATTGAAATGGGCAAGCCATTCCTCGTAATTGAAATTAGCCATAATCATCACCTCAATCGAACGCGTCACGATTGAGCTTGAAGGACACGAAAGCATCCATCATTGCAGCAACAGCGTCAATCTTCTGGTCGCGTCTTTGTTTATAAAGTTTGCGGTTTCCGTTAGTGTCTTCGAGGGTTATACAGTTGCCCATTGCGAACTTCACCAGCTCTTCATCAAACAGTAAAAGCCGCTCCTCAGCAAGTTTCTTCAACTCACCAAGAGGAACAGACTCTGTCTTAGCACCCTGTATTACTTTCTCGATTCCGAACGGACCATTTTCGCGAGCCCATCGTTCAATGAAATCTTTGGCGTTGTACGGGTCGTAACCTACACAACGCACATCGTATTGCATATGTTCGATGTGGTCTTGCAAATCTTCATAGACTTGCATCATGTCAAGAACTGTTCCGTCTAATACCACAAGACTGCCCTCTTTCATGAATTCTTCGTATTTCAATCGGGTAGCTTGTGGGAGTTTGGACATCGTGAGCGACGTTATATAATTTCGTGTCTTTATACCAAACGCCTCTCTTGGAAGCGGGAATAAAAACGTGAAAGAACAAAAGTCGTCGCCCATCGAGAGGTCGCAACCCATTGCACACGGCATCTGCCAATATTCTCTCTTACGGTGAACAAGTGTCTCCTCATAAGTAAAGAAGAACGTATACCCCTCCATGGGGATTCCGAATCTCTTAGCGAGAATATCATTGCGTGCGGCAGGGGATTTTTCGGCTCTTTCAACGTCGAGCTGATATGTCTCGACGGTAACGGTCTTACCGAGATTCGGTTGAGCCTTAACCCATAGCGCAGGGTTACTTATCTCCTCGATGTTGTCTAGTTTGTACCACCAGATGGAGACGTGTGGATTCTTATACTCGCCACGGAGTATTGACATTAACTCCATTTTGATTGTGTCGCCGGGTCCGTTACGAACGGTTCCTTCTGACGACATTGCGATGATCCACCAATCGTCGTTCTTGGCGGCTCCCTGCTCGATAGGGGTGATGATATCCTCTCTGATTGGACAAGATAGCCACTCATCAAATGTGGCATATTTGTCTCTACGTCCCTGAAGCTTCGGAATACTCATGGGACGAACTTCTAGCAAGGAGTTCGTGATTAGAGATTCGATGCCTTTCTTCGTAGACGCGAGCATCGGTCGATTTGCTCTGTTTCCAGTCGTGTTCTGGATAGAGCCTCTGGTCATCAGCTTAAACAGAGGACCTCTTGCACGAGCGATTGCTGTCCTGAACGGAGCAAGCATCTCTTCTGCTTGACTCATCGTAGGGGCAACTGCAACCTGCTCGGTCGTGCTTGTATCGCAAACGAGACCGTATGCCTGATTACATTCGCCGTACAGAGATTTTGCTCCGCCTCGACCGAGTATCAGATATTGTTTGTTTACGAGTCGCTTCTTTATGCGTTTCCACTCGTAATGACCGCCATGTCCATCTTTGTCGAGAACATACACCTGTCGGTCGATATAATAATACCAACCGTACAGCTGCTCCGCCCATAGTTTGAACGTGTCAAGGAGTTTGAGTTTTGAACCGTCTGTTAAAGTGAGCTCGTTCTCACAAAACCGAATCCAAGCTTCAACCGGTCGCGGATCGTAATAGATTCCGGGATTTCGGATAAGCTCATCGATTCGGTTCATCTCCATAGAGACTGTTTCACAAACCGGAATTTCTCCGCGAAGAACCTTTTGTCGAAATTCGCCGTAATATCGTGGCGTGGCTTTATTCGATAATGCCATAGAATCACTTCTTCTTCAGGTCGTGAACGGCTTTCGCGATAGTGACAGCCGAGACGCCAACAGCAAGTGCTCCACCGGCAATATCGAGCGTGTTAAGCAGCCATTTTTTGCCATTTGAAACCGGAGGTTGTTCTTTCGGATTGAAGATGTCCTGATATTTCTGCTCGAGAAGATATCTGTCGATTTGGGTTTTAAGCTCTTGATCGGTTATGTTGGTTAGATCGAGTGTTTTTTTACGAACAGCCGGACGACTCGCCAGTTTTTTCTTCTCCATGTCAGACATTGCTTTGGTGAACTGTTGTGCGTTAGTAAGTCCTGCCTGAAGAGCATCCATATCCTCTTTGACCCAACGATGCGGGTCAATGAGCTTTTCCAGTTCGTCATCTTTTATTCGGTCGTCTTTCTTCTTTTGAGCATTCTTCTTTTTGTCGTGTTCCCATCTGGCACGACCCTCAGCGGTAAGAGTTCCGTCAGGCTTAACGTACTTCTCTCTACCGAAAGGAGCACTCGTGAACTGACCGGTGTTTGGGTCATGGAACAAATTGTAATGACACAGAGTAGCTCTAATGTCACCTCTATAATCGAGTACATCCATTTTGAATTCTCACCTCAATCTGTTTCGGGATTTGCCGGGGTTTCAGCCTGTACATTCAGTCGCCACTCGAGTTCTGCGATTCTGTCTCGATATGCTTGAGCAACTGCTCCGATTGTCGGCGGGTCAAAGATCATTCGCACAACACATGTGACATATATCTGAATCATGTTAAGTCGAGGGTCTTCTCCAACGAAGTCTTGCCACGTAGCCGTCTTATCACTGATTTGAAAACCTGTGACAGGACCAACTCCGAGTTGTGTAAGCTGAGCGAGAGCACTGTTAATATGCATGATAAGCTCGTCATCAAACGCTTCGTCGAGTTCTGTGATTCCTCCAACTCCCTTTTTAACAGAGGTTAATATGCTGTTTGTCATAAGCTGCTCCTTTCAATAGAAAAACAAAGAGTCAGTGTCAAAAGCGAAAAGAGCACGTTCTAACCTCTCTCTTCATAAAAGCAGGTGTATTCTTCGCGTGGCAGACCTGCGCGCCGCCCTGTCGATACACAACAAGAGCGACGGCGGTTTCTGCCTAGTGGGCTCTCTGGGATTCGAACCCAGAACATCCCGGTTATGAGCCGGGAGCGCTAACCGGTTGCGCCAAAAGCCCTAATGTCTCCAAGGACAAGTATCGTTAGGTCTTCTCTCGATAAGGTTGTTTCGAGATGCGAGTTTGATGTCGCCGTAATGAATGGCATCATGGGTGAGCTTACAAGTGCAGATAAGATATTCGGGATTCAGTACGATGCTAGAGCGATTGAGAATATCCTCTTTACGAATGGGATTCATGTGATGCACTAGGATTCGTCCATGTATCTCATATCCCTCAAGAGCCAAGTCTCGTCCTTCATCTCGCATAATAATTTTCCGCTTAGCTTCTTGCCATTCGAGAGAATGGTAAAGCATCTGGTTGAGATATCGATCAAAGCCGAACGTCTCTTCTCCTACTTTACCATTAAGTCGTAGATACTCGAAGCGTTCCTCGAAGGTCTTGAGTTTGATGAGTTCTGTATAGGTTCTCATTCCTCATCCTCCTCATCGTCAGTAGGCGGTCGATAGCTTGTCATGGCAGCGATTGCTTTAGCGAACATCTCTTTATCTTTGCGTTCGTCATTGATCGCATCAGTCTTGGCAGTCAGTAGCAGGTTTTCCTTCTTGAGTTTCTCCATTTCAAGCTGAGTCTTAAGTGATCCGAGTCGAAGAAAGTGGATTATCTCCTGTGCAGTCGCTGTTCCGTCCATGAGTCGCTGCTCCGCACGGTCAACAGCCATCGCAATAAGCTGATTTTCACGCTCTTCCGGAGTAGTCGCCCTTCTTATTCTCCTAGTTATTGGCGGATCAGGTTCTGATTTGGAGCGTTTACCCACAGTTGTCATCTCCTCTCCATGGGTTTATAAGACTTTTCGCATACTTTTTGGCAGGCGCATGAGA
>JAGCGE010000021.1 GCA_017649745.1 Clostridiales bacterium
CTACCTCGTAGATTCATTCAAGACATCTGACGGTGTTGACTTAAGAGCAGACAAGATGGCTATGCAGCGTCTCCGTGAGGCAGCAGAGAAGGCTAAGATCGAGCTTTCCGGTGTTCCTACAAGTAACATCAACCTCCCATATATCACAGCAGATGCTACAGGTCCTAAGCACCTTGATATCACACTTACAAAGGCTAAGTTCGATGAGCTCACAAGCGACCTCGTTAAGGCAACAATGGAGCCTGTTCAGAGAGCAATGAGCGATTCCGGATTGAACGTATCTGATATCGATAAGATCCTCCTCGTTGGTGGTTCTACAAGAATCCCTGCAGTTCAGGAAGCAGTTAAGACGTTCTTCGGTAAGGAACCATTCAAGGGTATCAACCCTGACGAGTGTGTTGCTATCGGTGCAGCTATCCAGGCAGCAGTTCTTACAGGTGATGTTAAGGGCTTGCTCCTCCTCGACGTTACACCTCTTTCACTCGGTATCGAGACACAGGGTGGTGTATGCACAAAGATGATCGAGAGAAATACAACGATCCCTACAAAGAAGAGCCAGGTATTCTCTACAGCAGCAGATAACCAAACACAGGTTGACGTACACGTACTCCAGGGTGAGCGTGAGATGGCTGCATACAACAAGACACTCGGTAACTTCATCCTCGACGGTATCGCACCTGCTCCACGTGGTGTACCGCAGATCGAAGTAACATTTGATATCGACGCTAACGGTATCGTTAACGTAAGCGCTAAGGACCTTGGTACAGGCCGTGAGCAGAAGATCACTATCACAGCTTCATCTAACATGAGCGAAGAAGAGATCAACAAGGCTATCAAGGAAGCTGAGCTCCACGCTGCTGAGGATAAGGAGCGTAAGGAGAAGATCGATATCAAGAACCAGGCTGAATCAACTGTATATCAGACAGAGAAGACATTAAACGAGATCGGTGACAAGGTTTCTGAGGATGATAAGGCTCCTGTTAAGGATGCACTCCAGAAGCTCAAGGATGCTATCTCCAGAGATGATTCAGATGCAATGAAGGCTGAGACAGAGAATGTAACACAGGCTTTCTATAAGGTATCAGAGAAGCTCTATTCACAGGCTAACCCTAACGGCGGTCAGCCTAACCCACAGGATTTCACAGGCTATGGTGCAGGTCCTGATATGGGCGGCGCACAGAGCGCAGGTGATGATGGCGTTAAGAACGCAGGCGGAGATTTCTGATCCGAATAAAATAGAAACTTTACGCAAGACCGGTGCTCGGATCTATGAGCATCGGCTTTGCCGATAATTGGAGGAATTGATTTGGCTGATCAAAAACGTGACTATTATGAGGTCCTCGGCGTCAATAAGAATGCCAGTGAAGATGAGCTTAAAAAGGCTTATCGTCAGGTAGCTAAGAAGTACCATCCTGACTTGAATCCTGGTGACAAAGAAGCAGAGGCTAAGTTTAAAGAAGCTAATGAAGCTTATGCGGTATTGTCGGATGCTGACAAGAGACGCAAGTATGATCAATTCGGTCATGCTGGCGTTGACGGAAACGGCTTCGGAGGCGGTGGATTCAATTACACTGATATGGACTTCAGCGATATCTTCAGCTCGATCTTCGGCGGCGGATTCGGCGGTTCTTCGAGAAGAAGAGGCGGTCCTCAGAGAGGTGCAGACTTAAGATACGGAATGAACATCTCATTCATGGAAGCTGCATTCGGTTTTGAGAAGGATATTACGATCGATAAAGAAGACAAGTGTTCAGCTTGTAATGGTTCAGGTGCACAGCCTGGAACTTCTCCTGAGACATGTCCTACATGTCGAGGAACAGGTAGGATCCAGCAGCAGACTCAAACGCTTTTCGGAATGACCATGGTAACGAAGGATTGTACCATGTGTCAGGGCCGTGGAACTATTATCAGGACTCCTTGTCAGACATGTCGAGGCAAGGGAACCACAAGGATAAGAAAGACTCTTCATATCAAGGTTCCTGCAGGTGTTGATACAGGTAACAGACTTCCTATCCAGGGCGAAGGTGAGCCTGGTTCAAAGGGCGGACCTTATGGTGATCTTTATATCGAGTTTAAGGTTGCTAAGCATGAGATATTCTCAAGAAGCGGTGCAGATACTTTCTGTGAAGTTCCTATCTCATATGCGCAGGCAGTTCTCGGTGGTGAGATCGATGTACCTACTATCGACGGAAACATGAAATATACTCTTAAGGAAGGAACTCAGCCTGGTGAGACAGTCGAGTTCAGAGGTAAGGGTATACCTTATGTTAATAGTCCTACAACAAGAGGTAAGCATACATGTAAGTTCGTTGTCGAAGTGCCTACAAGACTTAATGAAGATCAGAAGAAACTTCTCAGGTCAGTTGAGGGTACATTGACAGAAAAGAACTATGCGAAGAAATCCGGCTTTTTCAAGAAAGTCAAAGATATATTCAGATAAGGAAATCAGACTATGCAGTGGGTTGAGATCACGATCGTTACAACAGAAGATGCATCAGATGCAATATGCGAGATGCTCGCTCAGATAGGTGCAGACGGAATCGCCGTTTGTGACCCTTATGAGATCAAAAGGATCATAGACGATCCTGATTCTTTGGCGTATGCAGATGACGGCTATATCGATTCTCTCGGAACCGATGTAACCATCAATGCCTACTTCGCCGAATTCGATGATGGTATCAGATTAGGTGCCAAGAATGAGGAATACGACAACCCTGAAGGCGTAGGAATGATATATCAGAATATCGGAACAAAGACTGTTCCGACAGAGGACGCGATGCAGCTCATCAAAGACAGATTGAGCGACATCGGTCAGTTTCTTGATATCGGTCAGGGATTTACCGGCTATAAGTACGTTAAGGATGAGGATTGGGCTAACAAGTGGAAGGCTGATTACAAGTCTTTCCGTATCTCAGACAGGATCGTGATCTGTCCTTCATGGGAAGAGGTCGAAGTCGATCCTGATACTAAGGTCGTATATCTCGATCCTGGTTCTGCATTTGGTACAGGAACACACGAGACTACTTCGATGTGTGCGGAACTTCTCGATAAGGAACTTAAGCCTGATGATAAACTTCTTGACCTTGGTACTGGTTCAGGAATCCTCGCGATCATCGCTGCTAAATTAGGTTGTAAGAATATCGAAGCTATCGATATCGACAGACTTGCTGTTGATGTCGCTAAAGACAACTGTGAGAATAATGACTGCGGCTTTATCGATTGCTATACAGGTGAGCTTAAGGACGCTAAGTCTGATAAGTATGATGTCATTGTCGCTAACATAATCGCTGATGTTATCTGCGCTATCGCAGGTGATGTTCCTGGTAAATTAAAAGATGACGGATTCTTCCTTTGTTCGGGTATAATAAATACCAAGGCCGAGAGGGTAGAGAATGCTCTTAAGGAAGCAGGCTTTACTATCTGCGAGACCTGCTCGAAAAATGACTGGATGGCTTATATTTGCAGAAAAGCCTGATCGGAGGAATCAGTGGATAATCTTTACATCGTCATACCTGCGTATAATGAGTCTGAGAATATCAGAGCATGCGTTGACGATTGGTATCCTGTAGTTGAATCACATAACGAGACCGGCGGTTCAAGACTTGTCATAATAAATGACGGATCGAAGGATGATACTTACGAGATCTTAAAAGAGATCGCGAAGGATCATCCTCTTTTGCTTCCACTGACTAAACCTAACGGAGGACACGGATCAACTGTCTTATTCGGTTATCGTTATGCGATCGAGAATAATGCTGATCTTATCTTTCAGACAGATTCTGATGGACAGACAGATCCTAAGGAGTTTGAAGGATTCTGGAATATCAGGAATGAATATGATGCGATATTAGGTGAGAGAAGAGTAAGAGGAGACGGCAAGAGCAGAAAGTTCGTTGAAAACACAGTGTGCTTTCTTCTAAGGCTAATATTTCACGTTAAGGCCAAAGATGCCAATGCTCCGTATAGGCTCATGAGAACATCTGTAGTCGCGAAGTATATCGATAAACTTCCTTCAGATTTCAATATACCGAATATAATGTTTACAACATACTTCCTGCATCATAATGAGAAGGTGAAGTTTTTACCTATCACATTTAAACCGAGGCAAGGTGGCACCAATTCGATCAACTTAAAGAAGATTATCAAGATCGGATGGAAGGCTGTAGGAGATTTTCGAAAACTTAAGAAAGAGATTGATGATTAAGATAATATGCAAAGCGAACAGATACTTATCTTGGAAGATGATATAGAACTTAACAGGGGACTTTGTACCGCCTTTAAAAACGACGGCAAGACAGTTGTATCAGTAAGTACCATAAAGGCTGCAAACGAACAGCTGTCGATCATTAAACCTGCACTTGTACTTATGGATATTAATCTTCCTGACGGTTCGGGATTAGATCTTCTTACGGAGATAAAAAACAGCGATCCTGATCTTCCTGTCGTAATGCTAACGGCTAATGACACTGACGATGATATAGTAAGGGGCTTGGAACTTGGTGCTGACGATTACATCACTAAACCGTTCTCTCTTTCTGTTCTTCGTGCGAGAGTTAATTCCAGACTTAGAAAGACTGCTAAGGATAACGACAATGATGTTGTGAAGATAGGTGAATTCTCTTTTGATTTCGCTAACATGATATTCAAGAAAAACGACGAGACATTGGAGCTCAGCAAGACCGAACAGAAGATCCTTCGTGTGCTTATCGCAAACAGGGGAGCTACCGTAAAAAGGGACAGCCTGATCGATAAGGTGTGGACTGATGGTATGGAATTCGTTGATAATAATGCTCTTTCGGTATCCGTAAAACGATTGAGAGATAAGCTTGGAACTGACAAGATCAAGACAGTCTACGGCTTAGGCTACAGCTGGGTGGTCGACTGATGGATAAGTTCATTCTTATATTCGCAGGAATCTTGTTAGTTGCGGCTATCACTATCGTTATCATTGATAGGATCCGTATGCGAAAACTTGTCAATAATCTTACTGAGATACTCGACAATGCAATAAGGGGCGAAGTAAAAGAGACATCCTTTGACGAGAGCATGAATTCGCTTCTTGAGACTAAACTTGCGGAGTATCTGTCGAATTCTTCGTTGTCGGCCAAGAGAGTCGAAGAAGAAAAAGACAAGATAAAATCACTTATATCCGACATCTCGCATCAGACCAAGACACCTATTGCGAATCTTATCTTATATAGTGAACTCCTCGATGAAGAGGATATACCTCAGAGTGCAAAGGAGAAGGTCGCATCGATCAGATCTCAATCTGAAAAACTTAAATTCCTGATCGAGGCACTCGTTAAGATGTCTCGTCTCGAAAACGGTATCATATCGTTGTCTCCGCTTCCGTGTGAGATAGATGAGATCATATCTGATGTCTGCTCTCAGC
>JAGCGE010000191.1 GCA_017649745.1 Clostridiales bacterium
AAAATAACCACTTTTTTAACCACTTTTACCACTTTTTAACCAGTTTTTTCCAAAAAAGTGGACGAAAAGTACAAAACAAATATGAACAAATTATGAACAAAACACCCATTTTTGACCTCAAAAATACCCCTAATTTTCACAAAACTATCACATTTCTCCGACCAAATAAACCCACAAACGACCCAAAATAACTATTTAAAACACCAAATATCAACAAGGCAAAAAATTAAAAGGCCGTGTATTTCAACGACCTTTTAATATTGGTTTGCGTTTATTATGTTTATCCTATTTTGTCACAAAGCCTTCCAATGCTGTCGTAAAATTTTGCCCTTTTTGTATGCCCCTTATATTTTTCAGCTTCAGATTTCTGATATGCTTGTTCTGCCCATGCATACCAAGGATCTCCGCTTATGTATTCTGTAGAACATACTTTGTTAGTCATGATTTTTCTACGCAATTTTCTTCTTATAACTTTTAGATATTTAAACATAAATATCACATCCTTTCATATAAGGATATGTATTTTATGCGAAACAAATATCAACATTTCATAGACTCTTATCAATCGAGTCAATCAATTTGTCGAATCCCATACAAGCATCTATCTTTGTTTGATCACCGGCAAGTTTATACAATTCATCAAATCCATGACCAATATAATCCTTATAGTGATATATACGTAAACTATTTTCATCGTGATAGAAACGAGCTTCAAAAATACGTTTTTTACACTCTGAAAGAAATTCTTTATCTCCGTATTCAAACTCTGACTCGTTCATAGTATGTTTTAAATCATATAAATATTTAGTAAATTCACGATGTTTATCAGCCATAGTTTCTACTAGATTACACCATTCTTTAGTTTTCATGGCTATTTCTTTCTTCTTTTCCATATTCATAAAATATCAATTCCTTTCAATTTTTAAATTATTATGACCAGCTTACGACTCATACCCCATCATAAGCCAATCGAGCGACACACCAAAATATAAACTAAGTCTACATAGGTGTTCCGCTCCCGGCGACCGTTTACCCGAAAGCCACAAACATACGGCGGCTTTTGAGCATCCAATCCTCTCAGCCATAAGCTCTTGAGACACTCCATCAGCCTCAACCAACGTTCTCAACCGCTCACTAAACGCCTCTGAGTCAAAGTAAATCTTAGAAATATCAAGGTTGGTATCCTCTCGATCTACTAACCCTGTGACATTTCCACCCAATTTACACGGCCTACCACGAGCATCGCGACCATCACGAACACTCATAAATATCAATCCTCCTCAATGGGTAAATCTGGCGGTAAAGAAGTCCAAGCAACAACCTTAGGATCAGCATCCCAACCCCATGACTGTGAATAATACCCAATAATCCATCTAGCGTCTATCGTATAAGGCTCGTCATCGACATGATCGGGAAGGATTCGTTCATAAGCATAAACCAAATATCTACCAGATGCTACAGGTTTTTCATTTGGCCATTTATGAATGTTAAATTCTGTTTCAAAACCACTCATAAAATATCAATCCTTTCGATCTAATCAGTCTTCATCATATGTCTTCCCAGCAGGCTGTCTATACTGATCCCACTGAACCAATCCACAATGTTTAACTACAGTATCAGCCGCATAATTAAGTTCGTCCGACAGCTTTATACCCGCATCACGAATAGCTTCAAATATCAATACCTGCTCAGGCGCACTAAGCTTATCCTTATACACGCCATGATACACATACGGAACAATAACCGCTTCACCAGCAAAGTCAACGAACCGAACCAGACCATGACCCTCGCTACCTGCACCATCAACATCAGTAAACTCAGCGAGAATATCAATCTCGACAGAAGCCACTTGATCAACATACTTTGCATCATCCTGATCACGCTGATCAACCTTATTACCCTTCAGATCGTGCTCGTTGTACACATACCGACTAGTAGCATCGACATAACCGTAACCTACCTGATTAGAAACCTTAAGAACCTTTGTAATCATAATTCAAATTCCTCCATAAAATATAAATGAAAATTTTAATAAACAATGCAAACGGTTACAAAATGGTTACAAATTGTAATCAAATGTATCATTTCTGTACCAAAATGTAACCGAATTACACTGTCAACTTTGTTATATGAGCTGTAAGCGCGGATTAAATTGTCTTTATTCGTTAGCGAGTTCCTCAAGCTCCTTAGCATACTTCCCGACATACATCTGAACAGACGCCTCAGAAATATTAAACATTCTCGCTATTTCAGCTGTAGACATACCCTTATTTACACCAAGAATATAACACAGCTTAGCCTTAAGGATCTTTTCATGTCCTCTATATACAGCCTTCATATCTCGAAGATCCTCAATACTGCAACCGTATACTTCAGCCATCGCTTGATCACCGAGACCCTCTCTCTTATAAAGTTCAAAATTGGTAAGTTTATCCATAGCTGTATTCAGTTGACCTAAATCACGAGCAATATCCATCTCCTCATGAATATCAATACCCGCGTCTTTAAGTGCGTCATAAACCTGACACTGATCATCAGTATTAAGTCTCTTATAGGTCATAAAATGAGGAGGTATCACCGTATTAATGTTGTCTTCTTTGAGCTTCTCAGGAATCTCATATGACTTAATCACAGGATCAATTACAGTATCCCCGAGAATATCCACAAAGTTAACGCGATACTTCTTTTCTTCAGTATCCAACTCACCACGAACACCAGTAGCTGTGAATATAACTGATACAGAAGGTCTTATCTCCTCAGAGCAATAAGGACAATCAATCGGAGTTCCATCACCTATGTCCACACTACCCCACTTTTCATTAATAAATACAAAGTCGTTGGATGCATAACCATAGCTTACTTTCTTTTCAACATTTGTAATTTTCATAAGTCAATTCCTCCATAAAAGTAACATAAAAGTAAATATAGCAGAATATCAACAAAAACCAGAGTCAACAGTGTATTTTTCGCTAAAATATCCATAAATTCCACTGTCAACTTTGTTGTTCTATTTCTTTAGCGAGATCTACGACATCGTTCTGACAGCTATCACTGTAATACTCCTCGAACTTATTAACATAGAGAAAATTACCACAACCACGATCAGAACATGACTCATTGTAGTTGTCTATTAAGTCCTGATACTCTTCTATCGAGCCCTTTGTCACACCAAATATGTCACTAAGAATATTAATGACTTCTGCCTCATCATAGCATTTATCACCGGCATCATATAGTTCGAACACTTTACGGTCAATATCAGTCACTTCGAACGGCTTCTTATCAAATATAATTTCACCCTTACGATGTAAAGGCTTACCGCGTTTACCATAGCGAATAGCCTGTGTTACTCCAGAAAGATCCGCATAGGCATCAACTATGTATTCGTAGTTAAAGTCTGGATGCTCTGGATCACAGTTATGTTTTACAAAGAAAAACCCGCCTTCTTCCGTAGCCGATAAACTATACGAAATATCCAGACCAAGCTTCTCAAACACACGATCCCATACACAAGGCATAGGTTCCCACGCAGTAGTGGTTGTAAGACTGAGTGTAGCATTACCACGACGATCTATAGGATAATTCCTCGACACATCATCAGGATACTCGTCATAATATCCATCAAGCAGATCAAAACTACCACGACACGAGTAATCTTTACCGTCATCAGGCGTCTTTACATAGTGACCATTATATGCTTTCTCATCAGGCACAATCTCAAGAAGCCCAACTTCCGCAAGCACATTACCCAGCCACTCACGACCGAAACCATAATCGCCTATGACCGAGTTTCTCTTGGCATTAACCAACGTCTTATAGAAAATATCAATATCCTCACGACTACCGTGAAATGTGTAATCTGTCCAACACCAATTAGGCATAAATTAATCCTCCTTCTCGTCCGATATGTCCTTTTTACTTTTACCGCTCTTGATTTCTATATTATGCGGATCCATTCCATTTGTAATGTTCCACATGGCTTTGTGAAACAAAACAATGGCTCTTGCCCTATCGACATCTGTGTAATCGCAAATATCAATCCATGAGTCCAATGAACGAGACAACCCTTGCAACACCCAATGATCGTACGAATGAGTCATGCGATACTGAATAATGTCATCGGTATTAATATAGCCGAATCCGACATCTCCGTCCAAGTCTTCTATACATTTGATTATCATAAATATCAATCCTCCTTACGCTTCTTGTCATAAGAAATATCCTCCAAGAGAAACTGAATCTGACTGTAATAGGAAAGTTCGCAGTCATAGTCGCAGTCATACACGAACCTTTCAGCAGCTTTAGAAATATCAATGTCGGTCAGTTCATTAGTCAGTTCCTCATCGCCCTTAACAGCATTCATGTCCTCTACGACTGCTTCGAACCAGAGAGCCCTATACATCTGATCCTTTTCAAGCGGCGTCATCTTAGCAATGCATTCCTTAGTCTTCTCATCAACTCTAGAATTAATGAACTTACTCATAAATATCAATCCTCCTTATTCTTACTTTCATCATCAACATGCTCGACAATGTCAATCTCATAGTCAGTCCCATCTCTAGGATCATGAATATAAAGATATTGTCCAGGCTCTATTAAACAAGGATCTTCGGCCTTAAGCATGTCCTTAATAAAATCACACGACGTAACTTCTTCATCATCGTAGTCATCATAGAGCTTGTCCGTTGACAGGTCATACCTAAGTTGGATTTCAATATGCCCACAACCATACTCATCTATGTCTATGAAATATGGAACGGGCTCGACTGTCTTGACCTTATCCTTATACGACTTGTATGACTTATATACCGACTCGTTCCCATTACCATAATATCTATCACGATGCTTAAAGTAAGGTGTCTCCTTAGCAAAGAACACCCAGTCTATAAAAGCCTTTATGCTATTAACCACAGCGCTCTTTACCTTGGAAATATCAACAAATGTAAACTGATCCTTGATGTATCTCTTAGTCGTCCACGGCATTGTCTTACTTCCACGATGAACCATCTTCCCGACAAATATCAATGCTGCCGACATAATCGACAAAACAGCCACAACAAAGCCAATAATAAAATTTTTCATAAGTTACTCCTCCTTATTATTGTTGTTCTCGTCAGTACCTTTTAATATGTATATTATCTTGTCATAACATTCTCCGCACAGATCTCGCTCTATGACACTAGGAACCGTATTGTGCAATTTATTAACAATGCCAATATTCATTCTATATAATAGTTTTTCATTAGTTTCAAGCTCTTTACCGCATGCATCACATTTATACACTACCATAGAATATCAATCCTCCCTATTCTTCTCTTCATCTTTGACTCTATATATTAACGAGTTTATAATAGACATATCCGAAATATCAAGCTCCTTTGCCACATCACTAATGGTAGTGTAGTTTTCACCCTTTACGAACTCACGACACACTTTGAGTCTATAATCCAGTATCTCCTTTTTGGCCTGCGCAATAAGATCGTTATATTCTTTTAGATTCATTCCGATCTCATTTGCAAAGTCAACATTAGACTTACCATGACCGTACTTAATACTGTTATTATGGGTTCTAATTACTCCAAGAGCATGCATATACCTATTTTTCTCTAAGGCTTCTTCATCATACTTATACATTTGATAGAAAAACGTAAGCCCTGCCTTAAGAGTTTTAATTTTTTCCCTAGTAAGATCATCAGCCCCCTCTGAATCAAAAGAATTTAAAATATCAATGAGATGGTTAAACCTCTCTTCATCAGTCAGTACACTAAGATCTTTATTGTTTTCGCTCATACAAAATGCCACCTTTCAAAATATATTATGCATCATATTCCATACCTATTATAGTGTTTTTTGTCTGAATAGAATGTTCGATAAAATGTTCAGGTTTAAATTTATCGAACCAAGCGCCATAGATTGTATTAGTTTCAACCGCTACTGTAAGAGCTTCGAATGTATTGTCTGCTTTCATGTTATTACATATCGTTTCAGCATCTTCACGTTTATCAAAAATGCCTACCAAATATAAAAATTTTCCTTCTTTTGTACGACCATCTGCATAAACACAATAAAGTTTCATTATTAAATCACCTCCGACAAATATAAACTAAAAGAGAAAGAGGATGTTACTCCTCAGTCTCCTCGTCTTTGATTCTGTTTTCGATCTTAGTCATTATGATAAGAAATTCTCGGTATTCTTGCCAAATATCCCAAAGTTTTTCATTAAGCTCATTATATTCATCGTCTGTGCAAATTTCTTTCATTGATATCAAACGATATTCTAATGATTTTGAAAAGCTTCGAGAAAACCATAACTTGTCCATATGTTTGCCGAGTCTGTTTCTCATTTTTGACCATATTTTCATTTTATCCATATAATCAACTCCTCTCATATAAGGAGATGTATTTATTGCGAATCAAAGTCAATCCTTAATCAAAAACTCTACAGTAACCTTATACAAATTAGCAAGTTTCTTTATAGCATCAACATCCGGTCTTCTATATCCGCTCTCCCACCCACAAAGAGTCGAAGGCGAAATATCAAGCTCCTTTGCAGCATCTATAAGCTTAATACACTTATCGATCCTGAGTTTCCTTATCTTACCCGAAATATCCATCACTCATCATCCTTTCCGTTCTTTTCTATATTTTCTAAAGACGCGAATTTGTCGATTAATGCCTGATGCCAAGCAATAGACAATAGAATGACTTCTGTCTTACTAAACTGAGCATTATATCGAGCATTCATTGTTTCCTGCAATTTTTCAAGTTTCTCATACTCTTTACGACTCATTCTTAGATGAAAAGTACGAATATCATTATTATTCATCTCGCTCATTCGGCATCATTCTCCTTTGCAATTGAGTCCATACGTTCTACTGTTCTCTGCCACGTCTCAGCTAAACACTTATAATATTCACTTTCTATAAAATCATTTTCGTCGACGCCAGCAAGTGTAGCCAAATTACCCCTCATGACCTGACCTCGACCGATATTGATGATCGAGGGTTTAGGATTGTAATATCCTTTCTTCTTATTGTCCCCCATAAACATCACTCCTCACTTTCTATAAAATCATCAGCAAATAACCATACAGGCTTTTTATGAGGAGCTTCCATGCAAACATTATAGCCGCAAAGTTTAGCTACTTTGAAGAAACCTATAAGTGTAGTATTGTTTTCCAAAATATCATCAATCTGCTCCTGAGTGGCATCGCTTTGTGACTTCATAAACGTTATATTTGTATCAAGAACATTATTTAGTTTCGTTTTCATCCAATATCACTCCTTGTTATCAGTCATTCAAATCAATGCTTTTCTTTCGTCTCATCTTCTCAAGTTCTTCTTCACTAAAATCGTCTTTTGTCTTCTTTGACTGGCATACACCATCCTTTACAACATGACATTCACCGGTCTTATCAAGATGATTACACCAAATAAACGTCTTAATCGAACCTGACGACTTGTATCCCCATTGTGCGAATACACAGCCTCGACATTGGCTTCTATCTTTTAGCATCTGTAACGCCCTCCCACCAAATATCAATAATTGTGACAGCTTTACCACGACTATTAAACTCAGTATGTTGAATAAGCGATGGATTACTACCAACGACATTTAATATTTCTTGGTCGTATCTATACCATTTTTCCTCATCCTCAATGTATTTCTTAAATTCTTTTTCATCAGGAATAATACCTCCTTCAAAAACTTTCTTTTCAGCATTAGCTTCGTTGTAACACAGCACAACACCCATGTGATATCAATCCTCCTCATCGTCATCCACATTAAGTCCGAAAAAGTCTAAAATGGGATCAGCGAATTTCCCAATAAGTCTCTCTGCATGATCTCCAAACTTATCGCACGCCTTGGCAATAGCAGGAGACACGATACATGCTAAATATAAAAGTCCAGCAGCACCAATAGATACAACCCATACTAGAACAATATCACCGGCTGTTATCATCGTCATTATCCTCCTCATCAACAGTTTCTTCATCAGAGTTGACAGTGTATTTTTCACTCGAACTCTCTGAATCAAGCAAATATTCATCATACAAATTGTCAAATATCATGTCCATCAGTGTCCGCCTCCTTCCACCATGCGAGTCTATCCGCCAAAGCATCAATTATATCGACACAGAATATAATACTAAACTTAGCGAGTATTTCGTTTTGTAAGTCATCAGGCACGTCCCTACGACCCCATAAACCAACCCGAGCGAGCTCCTTGATAGTAAAGAATATCATTAGCGGTGTAAGCACAATACAATAGAATATACTAAAGGCCTTAACAAAAGACCAGAGTATGAGCTTTAAGAGTTTGGTTAAAAAGGTATACACAAAATCACTCCTCCAATCTATTATCGGGTAACTTCTCTATAAGTTTTATAAGATCACTACGACACTTACAAAGAGCCTTATAATGGTCTAAATATGTAGTCATTCTCTTTCTTGTTCTCTCAGGAATCATAGCTCTAAGAATATAAGTCTTAGCCTCGCCATGAAGCCTATCGATCATTTCCGTTGCAATTACAGGATCGCCGTTAGTTAAGATTATTGCATCATTGACGATCTTTTTAGTTTCAGGATTCAAAATATTACATTCAAAGTCAAGAGGAAGTGGTATACCAGCAGCTTTAATAACACGCTTTATGCTATCCCATTCGTTCACGACCTGAACTTTAGCCCAACCGACCTTATATTCCGAAATATCATTAATAACAGTATTAGTCCTGAGAGCTATGTAGCAGTCTCTACTACCTAAGATCACGACCTCACGACCATGTGGTGCATTTACTTCTGACATGACATGCCCCGAACAACTAAAGGCGGTATCATAGCCTTTACTCCACAAATATCTAAGCATAGGATAAATTTCTTCATCACAATCCCACGCCCCAGACACGTTTACTTTGTTGTTAACAATTATCGGCTCACGGGTTGCGATAGTTACATAAAGATTTCCCATAATTAAATTACCTCCTCAAACATAGGATGTTCTGGCATGGGCATATAGTGTGTAATATGAATTTCTTCTTGACCTTCATCCCAATCATCGAACGTATCCCAGAAATTATCAATATAATCTCCGTGAGAACCTGCGACATCCACGAAATATTCCAAGTCTTCTCCTGCATGCCATTTATACTTTCCAGCGACAATGTAATCATCTCTATCTTTAGGCAGCCCATTCTCTTCGATAGAAATCCATTTACTATTCATTTAAACTCACTCCTTTTTATTAGAGAATATCATTCCCTTTAACATTACTACGACAAACGCATAATAATGTTAAAGGGAATATTGTCCATAAAAATTACGAAGAGTGCATGTATAAATCGTTTGCGTTTGTTAGCATATGATTAAGCCAATCGGTCATTAATCCTGCTTACGCTCGTGTTTATACATACACTCTTCTAATGATCTAGAGACCATATATAAAGTATGGTTCTTTATGATCGTCTCTACTCATACAATCATAGAGCTGTTCGGTTATGTCAGGATATTCTTTTACTTCGACATTAAATTCTATCTTAGTAAAGGATATCTGCTTTACCGTAAAGCATTCTACTCTGTATATTCGAGTCATACTTATTACCTCCTTTCTGTTAGTCTCTTCATTAAAGGCTGTGTATTTTTTGCGACGCGCGAATATCAATCCATCAACTCATCCATTACATTTCCATCAGTCCACATGTCAATGTCGATAGCGCAAATCTGATCTGAAGTCTTTACATCGTCACTATACAGATAAATCACTCGAACGTCAAAATACCTTTCAAATTTTTCATAGGTCATATCCGGCTTAATCTTCCAACCCTCAACCTGACCTCTTTTTGTTCGAGGGAGGTGAAGATCATCCAGAAGCTCGTTAATGAATGTTGCTCCACATTTCCATTCAGCCCCTCTACGAATATGCTTATTGATAAGACTATGCAGACAAATATCAACAAAATGTCTATTGGCTAGTGGACTATGCTCATCCCACATATAAGATCTATCATTAAACTCAATAGTGTATCTGTTCGTGAAATCGTTTGCCTGCTTCATATGAGATTCGGCATAGGTTCTAGAGTTTCTCTCAGCATACTTAGGAATATCATTCAGAAAGTCCTTGAATGCTTCCATAGTAATAACATTACCCTCCTTTTTAGAGTTCTGTTGTGCCTTGAGTTTGCCTGACCTAATCCACCTACGAACCGTTTCAGGATTAACATCGAGTGCGTTAGAAATGTCATTAACATTAAGAATAGTTGAACCATTAGTGTTGCTATTCACAAAATATCAACTCCTTTATCAATCCTCAAGTTCATCGACTACTATTCCATCCGGTACAATCTTAACACCTATTGCGTTATCAGGTATCCAATATGTTACAATATCTCCTCTAAGTCGTTCAGCATTAGTCTCAGGATCAAGCGACCAACCATAAAGAAAACCGGTCTTCTTACGAGGAACCTGCAACAAATCAGCAAGTTCGTTAACAAATATAGGTCCAAGATTATTCTTAGCACGATCACAAGCCTTATTAATAAAGTTATGTATGCATAACTCGACGAATGTGTTATTGCTTGTATAATCATCGGTAAAATAAGGACTTCTCTTATCGAATATCAATGTAATCATCATTATTCCTCCTCAAATATTAATCATCAAGCTCATCAATTAGAGCATCTACCATCATCTTTAAATTGTCAACAGACGCCTTAGTTAACTTAAGATCGTGAAGAACTTCCTTGTCATTAAGATCAACGTCAATGTCCTCAGAGTTCATTACCTTTTTCATAATGTCCTTAAGTCTGAGATATGCGGTACTTGCTTCTCCTGCGCAAGATGAAAGTTTTGAAAAATTATTCATACTCTAACTATCCTTTCTAAATCGTTTAAATAACCTAAAATATCAACCCGCTGATCTTCGAGTTGTTTTTGTATGTCGTCTCTTTCTTCGACAGGAATGTTGACAGTGTTATATACACCAAGAATATCAGGTGACGCTATAAAGAACATAGGCAGCATCTTTACAGCGCCTGTAATAGTATCCTTGAAGCATGCCACACTACATATTCCTATGTCAAAGTCATAAATATCAATTGGTATAAAGACAACAGGGAAATTGTCTTTCTCAACAATCTCCCCGCTCTCAGTCTTATACTTTACACCATTGCTAAACCTTACTCGACGCAAAATATCATACTCAATTTTCACTTAAACTCACCCAAACTTTCTCGGATACTTATGTGAGAGATATGCGATAGTTTTATTCATGTCTTCGAGTATTAGTGCTACCCGAAGATAAGAACCTATGTTGACAGTGTTGGTTTCCTTTATTCCGTTCATGATCGATTGTGCCCATTGCATAGAAGTAACAAGAGCTATCAGTTTACCGCGATCAGTCTTCTCGACAGACTCGTCCTTGAGTAAATAAGGCATTTCATGAAGTACCCGTTCCAGTGCTTCCTTAGCCTTTAAAATATCATTGTCACGATTATGATGGTCATTGTTGCCAAGATCAACAACCATCTCCTTGTTATTCTCCATCTCTTGAAGTGCCTGTTCACGAAGTTCCGAAGGCATATCCAACATAAGCTTAACAATATCACCGAGATCTGGTTCAAAACCATTCATAAATATAAATCCTCCTCACACATAAAACTCATTGAAGTCGATAATATCGCCTGTTTCAGGTTCCACGACCCCAATTTCACGATGATAGCATTCAGCCTCACCGCTATAGTCAAGTTCTATTTTACCCTCACGATACATCTCAATGGCTTTCTCTTCGGCTGCATCGAGAATATCATACTTGTCAAGGCCAGTCTCATCAATCTCGACCTCGAATTCCTGTGTCCATGTCTCTTCAATCATTACTTTTACTTTCATAAATATAAAACTCCTTTCGTTTAACCAACATTCTCATTAACTTTCTTAAACTTCCAATAGTTTTTCCTCATGAATTCCGTTCCTCTGCCCATATAAGTCCTGCTCTTTCAAAACCGACC
Source organism: Clostridiales bacterium (assembly GCA_017649745.1). The sequence continues at coordinate 12,000 of JAGCGE010000191.1, forward strand.
TTTTCGCAGTCAGCTATGATTTCTCGAGCATACTCCTTCGCATTAGAGGTAGTCCGTGACTTGTTTACAATAAGACTCGACTTAAGTGTAACGTTATAAGCGTTGTTCATATATACGACTTTATTGCGATTCTTAAGGTCGTCCATGATGAATTTACTATTCTTCAGACCGAGTTTAGCAAGTTGTATAGAGATCGCATCCGACTTTGTCCAGCCTTTATTATATATAAAGCAGTCAGTAGCCAGAATATAATCTCTTTCCGGTTCTAGCCTACGATAATGACAACCCTTTCGGCTATAACCAGACTTTTTACCGACCTTATTTGCTTCTTCGCCCGGTCGTACAGAGCCAAGCTTATGTGTCACCTCTATTATTTTACTACCAGTATCGGTGACTTTTGTATCCTCCTTTTCATTAGAGCCACTGTCAACAGGTACAACAACTGCAGGAATATCAACATCCTCCTCCTCTTCATCCTCTACAGCAGTTTCTTCTTCGTCCTCTCCATTGTCATACCTAATAGAGAACTTAGAATAAGAGAGAAATTCATCCTTATGGTTTTTAACACCGTCTTTAACGTCATTAATGTATTCATCAGTATCGAAGTAATCCGGAACTGACTGATAAATCATAGCCTTGAGATATCTGTCAAATATCTCCATGAACAGATCGTGCGAGAAGAACTCTCCATGTTCATAAGTTTCTATGATCTTGTGAACATTAACTGTAATAGGACAGTCGCAAATAATGTTTGAACATTTGTTATCGTCTTCTTCAAGTGAATACCCCCAGTTGGAAGCAAATTTACCGCCATGTGTCATACGGAGAAGTACCAGTCTACGATTGTTTGCAGCAATGATGAGATACGGTCTCTTATCTGTAATATATCCATCAAGATCTGAGGTATCGATTTTAAGCCAAATTACTTGTCCGGGTATAAATTTTCTCTTTCCATATTCTTTCATTTAAAAGCCACCTTTCAAAATATCAATCATTATTTTTTCTATATGTGTCGTATGCGTTATTTAATTCATTAAGTGCCTCTTTAGAAACATTATTAATTACATCTGGATATAAAAGTAGTTGAAGTTCTTCTGTACTATATGTATCACGCCACATAGAAGCTATATCTCCTCTATAATTAAACAGTGCTTCTCTTATGATGTCTGCTTTGGTGATTCTATGCCCCAAATATTTTCTTTTACTGTTCAAAAACTTTTCAAGGGCATTAAGAATATCCATGTCATCCTTAGACATTCTTAAATGAAAACTTTGTTCTTTTTTCATTGTTGTCATAATATCATTCCTCCTCATCTTCATTCGCTTCATACTTCGGAAGCTCCTTGATCTCATTAAGATACTTAACCACATCCTCCTCAGACAGCCATCCAAGCACATCGGAAGAGATAGCATTGTACTCATCAAGATCAAAGGCATACTCCTGTCCCTCGTCAGTGTCCTCAGGCTCAACGAAGTGAATAACTGCCATCTCAAAGAGATCCTTTTCTCCACCATAAGAGAAAGGCCCTCTGATTACCGAAGCACCATATCCATTGTCGAACCTAAAGATATGATGCTCGGTATAGTTTTTCTTAGCGTAACTAGGAAGCATACCATAAATATACTGCTTATATGCATCAAGATAGTTGTCAGGAAACTCCTTAGCAAACGCTCCATTCCTGAAAAGCATCTCAGCATACACCTGAACACCACCATGGTTCTTGTTGTAATAGCTTGCATTACTCATAATTAAATACCTCCATAAAATATAAATTAGGTTAAAAGTAAAAGAGAAGAGAGTGTATCTCTCTTTCAAGGTTTAATATTTTATGTTTCCGTCACACATTTTGATAAATATACTATATTGATCCCTTTCAAGTTGTGCAATTATTAGATCTTCATCAAGATCATAAGGTCTATACTTTTTGCTTATTTGCTCGTTCCTTCTTTTCTCGATTTCTTTATCTAGTCTAGTCCACTCCTCAGTTAATTCTTCATTATTCATGTTATCAAAATATCTTCTCATATAATCACTCCTTTAAGTTATTTACACTCTCTTCATAATAGTACGTTGAAATTTTGCGAAACGCTAATAGACAAAAATATAAAACAATCACCTCCTTATGCTTTTAAATCCATATTTTACGATATCATAGCCACAAGAGCATATTCAATTGCGTGTTCTTTTGTATCACACGAAGCAAGGAATCTAGTAATATGGCAGAAACTCATACCCTCAGGCTTATGTTCAAGCCATTCTGCAGGGAGAGGATACTCATTACTGTCTTTGGTCTGTATACACCATCCTCCCCTCTTCGAAGGATATACGCAGAGAATAACTTTTCCTTCGGGATCTACTATTCCAAGGTTCTCTCTCCAAGGGGCGAATTCCTCGAGAACCATGATGCCTTTTGAAATATAATCTCCGTTCATGGCCTCGCGAATTACGTCCTCTGCTCTTGCTGTCGAGTTAAGTGAATCTATATATCTTTCGATAAGCTGCTTGGCGATATCAACCGCCTTGAAGAACCGCTCATCGTCACTGACATCCTCATCCCACATCTTATTCATCGAGGATATCATGAAAGAGATTGAGTTGCTCATGTCTACCCCGTTATCATGCTTATCGATTGGCGCACAAATATTTTTGTCAAAGTTATTAAATGCCACATCAGTCTTTACAAGCTCATGACCAAATGCACGCCACAGAAGGCCAAATGCAGCATAAGGAATATCAACGTAATCTTCTTCAGCATACTCAGGTCTAGGCCTGTACTCAAGAATATCATGATGATCGTATTCGCCCCCGCCTATATCGAAGGCTATTTCTGTTTCACCGAGCTCCGGAACCTTGAATACTCTCTCAATCACAATATCAGGATAAAGGATCTTTAGGAGTGCAGAAGAAAACACATCGTCTGCATGAAAGATTCCGCTATGAGTATAACCCTTTGTAATGTTTTTCATAATTAATTACCTCCATAAAATATAAATTAGGTTAAAAGTAAAAGAGAAAAGAAGAGCGTGTAACATATTCGGTTTTATTCAAACTTTATACATTACCCGTCTTCCATAATAGTGTGTGTATTTTTTGCGAATCGCGAAAATGAAAAAGAGAAAGGGGATGTTACTCCCCAGTCTCCTCGGTCATCATGTCATAGCTATCTACGTAGCTATACATCAATTTTCGAACGCGACGAATCGCTACGATGTCTTTTTCAAATTCTTTGCTTTCTACGTCTCCTCGATCATGGTATCCCTTCAATGCATAATTTTCCATTATAATCATTGATTTGTCCATGAGTCCAGCCTCTTTAGCAATGAAAGAATAATCATCAAGCATCTGAAGTTCTCCGTATTTTCTTCTTTCCATGATATATACCTCCATGTAAAATATTAGACATTTAGTCCATAATAGAACATGTATATTTTGCGAAACGCGAAAATGAAAAAGAGAAGAGGCTGTTAGCCCCTAGTCTTTGTCGACTTGTTGCATATAGCCTCTATCTTTTTGTAGTTTTCTTCTCCACCGCACATATAAATTTCGATTTCCTTAACATCCTTTTCATCCAGCGGCTTCATAGTTGTAAGCTTCCTTATTGCTTCTCTATAAAGTTTATCTGTGTTATTAGTTCTTGTCATAATAATCGCTCCTTTATTTAAGTTTAGTTGAGATTTCTTCTCATATAATAAGATGTACATTTTGCGAATCGCGAAAGAGGTAAAAGAAGAGAGCATGTAAAGCACACTCTCTTTTAAATATCACTTCCCAAACAAATCTTTATACGTTTTGATAAGCCAACTAATAAGTCTACGAATATCATATTTTTCTTCGCATACGATGTATTTGTTTTTACCAATTTGTATAAGGACACATTTACTCCATTCATATTCGC
>JAGCGE010000192.1 GCA_017649745.1 Clostridiales bacterium
ACAATCTAATAATAGTTTATAATCCCATTCTTGATTTTCAAACATCAACCTGACTTCTTTTTCTGCTTTAAATGTATGTTTTTTATACCTTGCCATATAAAGTATCATCAAATTGAAAAACGCAGATTGAAAGCTATTCCTATCTACATTGTCATACTCGGCATCACACACACCAATAAAATCAGAGAAATACTCAAGGTTTTCTTGTGGCGTCGGGGAGTCATAAATCACTTCAAATTCATAAGCAAAATCATAAGAATCAACAAAAGTATTTAAGTCGAAACCAATCGCTACACCTTGACCATCATCACCGTAACCTCTCCACTGCGACAAATCATCGTCTAATTCAGAAAAACAAGAAACAAACAAATTATCTTGGCCTTCGTTTTTTAACTGTTCTGCTATTTTATCGATTGAAACATTGTAGCCAATACTATGGGCTAATTCATCATTACCTTTGATATCAGAAAACGTTTTAGTAAACCACAACAATTCATCTCGGTCATTCATTTTTAAAGGATCAGAAGCATAAATTTGATTATTGTGAAGAATACTTAGCAAAGTTTCAACTGAACAATAATAGTATACTGGTCTAATCTTCTTAATTCTCATAAGAATCTCCTTATTGCGTAGATATTAATGTACATTATGTATACCTGATTTTTAAACCTAAATGCACCCACCTAAAGTAAGCACAACTTGTATATGAACATATCCTCTATTCAGGTTGCTACACTCCATAACAATATAATAATCATCGTCATTCTCATTTTTTACCACAATGCCAATAGAATATGCTGTTTTCCAGAGAGGTTTTACCCCATATTCGAAAAAGATATTGTGTTTTACTTGTAAAGATCACAACTTGTGCCGGCCACTTAACTTCGCCTCGATCATCATAATAAAAAGAACTGGCATATATTGCCTTAAACACACCTGCTTTTGCTACAGAAGTTCCTTCTATCATTTCCTTCAAGCTTGATGATATCACATAATGTTCAACTATAACTCCCTTGTCCTCTGCATAACTATTTATACTTTCGAACCATGTATCAACACCGGGATATAATGACACTTTAGACCCATATTCCTCAAGTGTTTCTCGATTCAATATGAAATTCCCGCGAGCTTCCTGCACCATTTTATACATATATGCAAGATTTTGATCCATATCATTTTGTCTAGCCAGATCATTCGACTCTTGCCAAAAAGTTTTAATATCGTATTTCACAGACTATATATATCCTTGGGCCTGCATATCTGTTGGCGACAACGTTTTATCAAAATCATAACATATGGCAATAACCAGTCTTGAAGTTATAATACTCTCTATATTTTTATTATTCACGTGAACACCTCCAACATAAATGTTTCTTACTAGCTTATATATTGTTCATTTCTATCGTTTCGAGCATAATCTGCGCTAACATTTAGTTTTCTGCTGCAAAATAGAATCTCTTTCATTATTTTATTTTGATGTCATTATCATGGTTCAATTATAATTCTCATCTAAATACAGATTTAGTCGTGCAGTAAGACTCATTGCGATCTCATTCACACTTTTGTTTGAAGAATAATAGCTATCCATCTCTTCAAAAAGTATATTCCACAAACCGGAATCCTCTGAATCGATAATGCAGTTCGGTGAACACTTCAGTATTTTATACTGTTCGATCTCTGATACAGATATTTCTGATTCATCAATCCGAGTCGCCTCCTCATACCAGTATTCTTCGATTGGATCTTTGATGCTCTGCGGATCAGTCAGGCAGTTAAAATATTCCTCAAGTACCTGATCGTTTACAGGAGTATATCCTTGTTGTGAACAAAGGATCTGTCTCTGATTCTCGTAGCTGAGAAGAATATCCAGGAAATCATATATAGCATCTTTGTATTCACTGTCCGCCATTACACTCACCTGGCATACACAAGATGCAGGTCTCAATTGCTCATCAACTGAAGGATATCCGGCATAATAGATATCACCATCAAGTTCTGAATACATATGCCTGAAATCAGAAAAACTGCTATTGAATCGAGCAAGCTTGCAATTATCAGAATAAACATCATCCATCATCGTATACATTCCGGTATAAAAAGATTGACCGCTCTTCAGTGCATATGACAATATCTTCTCGACTCTATCCTGATCAACATGTCCGCCGGAACTGCCCGCAACCGACAATTCGTTTCTGATAACAGGATCTGCGATCATAACAGCAGGTTGAGATCCGTACAGATCATCCGTGATCTGAATCGATCCGATCCTAGGATCGATACCCGTAAAAGTCTTTCCCTTACCAACATATCCATCCTGAAGATATCCGGGAAAGATGTAATAACAACCATTACCGCCTGATAACATCAGTTTCTTTATGTCGCTACCAATAAGTTCAGATGAGGACACATAATCACTGAGGTCTTCCAACAGACCGGCTTTTGCCAGATAATCCGGATTAAACTGACTTCCTATGAACAGGTCAGGCATATCACCTTTGAGCAATGAAGCAATCACTTCAGCTTGTATGTCATTTCCTGATTCATCATGAAAGACTTCACTTTCCAACACGATCATATAATCGCTCTGCGACATATTAAACTCAGCTACTGCGCTCTTAAGACCCGGATCCGTCATAACCGAAGAAGCAACAGAAGCTCTTATTATCTGTCTTGAATTCAGGTTCAGACCTGATACCTCATATATAACTCTGATTTGCGGGATCGGAGTAGAATTGTAGATGTTCACGAACAGGTTGGATCCCAACACATCAAAACAATAATCACCTTCATCACCAATAACACCTGTAAGCAGCATATTCTTGTCTTTAGCACTTACGACGTATTCCTCGTCAGTAGGGCTCAGACAAACAACATCATTTACTCCATTCTGATACAGATAATTGCCTGTACCGCACATATATGGCGTGTCACTGTCCAATTTCAAGTATGATCCGCGTGTCTTCGTATATGCTTCATTTTCAAAATCCAACTCATAAAAACCGATTTCGGAGAATGAATAAGATGCTGCGTATTCTTTTCCGCTAAATTCAAAATAAGCATGTAAAGCTCCTAGATGGCTGAATTCTTCACAATATATCCTTCCGGTCTCCTCGCCTGACATATCGTACTTAACACATCGGTGAGTATAGGATGCCACAAAGCCATCTTTGCATCTGTCCAGGACGCAGTCCCTGGAATAGATATCAGAGTCAGAGGACAATCCAGCATCCGTTATCTCTTTGATCACATTTCCGGTCTTTATATCGATCAGGCTGATCCCGTCATTACAGACATATGCCAGGGTATCACTATCTATAAAACAAAAGCCGAAAGCTTCATCTATATCAAGTTTGGAGATAAGCGATACATTGCCGAGCATATCCGATTTCTGAACAGAATACTTAGGAGCATATGTTGTTTGACCTTTCGCATCTTCATTAAAATAATCCTTTACGACAACCATGTATATATAATTATCAATCAGGTCTGTCTCATAAATATAATCACACTCGAGTGGAACAATATTGAAGGAAGAAAATTCCTTGGAGGAACCGTCAACAAGGCTTTCCGTACCTATTATCTGCGCAGAGACAACTGTCGTTTCTCCGGTCTCTTTCACTTCCTTATTGCACGAAACCAACAAAAGTACCGAAAGCATAATTGGGCTGAAGATATGTATCATTCGTTTCATTTTTTGTCCTCACAATAACAATTAGATTGCCACATATAAAAGTGCATGGCTATCCCATAAAGTATGAGACAACCATGCATATTAAATCAATAGTAAATAGTAAAAGAGCCGACTGCTACGGTATAAGGAGCTGCAGGCATAACTTTATAACTTAATACATCTCCGGCAGAACAAGGAATATTTATATGGGCAGATCCACCTCCATTAGGAATATAGTAAGTTCCAACATGAGTTCCGTTAATATAAATATACAAATTTGCGGCACCAGATGTACAATAGGTATAATCTATATATACTGGCGGAGTAGTAACTGTTACTTGTCCTGTTTTGCTACTACCCATACCATTTAGATTAAAATACACCGTAATAAATCTTGTATATCTTTCTATTCCCGGTTCATCTACGTCAAAGTTATTATCGGCAAGTACCGAAGAACTTCCAAAAACAGAAAAAATCATAACTATTGACAATATTATTGAAATCAATCTTCTTTTTGTCATTCTACACCTCCAAATTATATATCAAAGGAAATGATTTACACCATTGCTCCAACTCCAATCGACTTATCTTCTTAATTAGCTATCAGCCACATTGGTCTGCACCTCCATTAATCATGCCAAAGCATATCCTTGCTTATACTGATCGAAGGTGCTATACTTCCAAACAAGTGAACACCTAATCAGAAAGCTCCTACAACGGTTTTCTATTGTTCATTTTGTTGTCCGCGGGTCGCCAAACTATGCGGACAACTTTTTATGGTGCTGATACAGTAAAAGTCTTATGGACATCTCTGGTTACGATAGTCCCTATTCCTTCAATAAAGATGTTAACGTTGTACTTGCCGTAAACATCTACTGTCATACTCGTTCCGCCGGAAGCAATATTGTATGAATATGAAGTCTGATAATATGTATCTCCCAATGTCGCTCCGGTAATGAATGATGTTACTCCTGTACATGACGTGACCCTATTATGGTTGTACGTACCTGAAATATTTGCTGTAAGTGAAACACCCATTCCTAAAGAAGCCGTTCTAACCCATACATATGATGTTCTCGTACCAGATCCGGTTTCTTGTACCACATCATCATAAGCATCAAGGCTTTCAAGTTGAGACAGCGCTTCTCGCAATGAAGTTTCAGTAACAGTAGTACAAAAAGCTATAAGATCCTCGTCAGCAACAGATATTGAACAGCCATATTCAGCAGCAATTCTGTTAAAATCTTTCATTATCTCCTCACACTGTTCTATAGTTATTTCACCATCATAGCGACCATTTGATCCCACATCGCTATCAGCCAATACCACGTTAGAAAACAATAATAGCGTCAACAATAAAGAAATGACTTTAACTTTCATGATCTCCTCCAATAATCAACAAATGACTATGCTCCTGATGATCTTCAACACTACATATAAGAATAATAGGATTCCCGCAACCACCATAATTCTTTTAATTAATTTCCATTTTCTGACTTCTCGATCAGCCAAAATACCATTAAGTCTTACTAGTTGCTTGACTATTGCTTCCTCATCCAGTTTCTTCTCATCAGGCTGCGTTTCTTCTTTGTCATCAGACAATAAATACTCAACACTCGTATTAAGCAATTCAGCAATCTTTGTCAAATCATTCGATGTTGGAACCGATTGATTCTTTTCCCATCTTTGAACTGTACTTCTTGATGTAAAGAGTTTTTCGGCTATAAAGTCCTGAGACAAACCTGTTTCTTTTCGAAGAGCCTTCATTTTATCTCCAAGCACGGTTATTTGACCTCCTTCTGTTTCCCATATTATCACGCACCCCCCCCAGAATTTTTGTTCGTTTTTGCTCAAAAATGCTCAATTTTCGCTCATTTTCCGTTTAACATGATTCTGAGGGTCTAACACCTATTGAATTAGCAATTAGATCAGAATATAATTTGAAGGTTGGTGTATAAAAATGATACTATTTTGGATTACATTCTCATTATAAACCTTAGTCCATATTCATTTGTCCGTAGTCACTACTTTTCTTTTTTGAATAGTATAATCGTCGGATTCCAGAATATAAAAAGTATATTATTATCTGAAGAACACAGAGGTTTATTGGTATCATACTCTTGATTTCTTCCGCCAGGAAAAGTGTTACTGCAATATCCATAGTAATCACTATCACCGTATGTCTGTCCCACTGATTCTCTCGAACATAACCACCATATAGGAAGAGCACGATCCCTAACCCGAAGAGAATCCCCCCTATCAGCAACACCATAACTACAATTAATAATATCCAGTACACGATACCGGATGCGGTCGGATTATCTATAAGATTGGCCAGACCTGCTGCATTGCGTCCTATGCTTTCTATAAGACCATAGATCCTTACCACGCTATTCCAGAATCCCATAAAGAAAGATATAGTATCCTCTCTTATTACAGGTGTTGTTATTGCCTGCAATATCGAAGATATCTATCC
>JAGCGE010000022.1 GCA_017649745.1 Clostridiales bacterium
ACCCAGGTTCTCAGGCGCATATCTCGCCTTTGCCATAGACCTCAGAAGTATCGTATCAAGCGAAGGCATTACGCTCTCGTCTCTGATGGTTGCCATATAATCATTGATCGCCTTAGGAGTGATCTTACCTCTTATAGTTCCAAGAGCGCCGAAATTCCTTGCAACAGTACAGAATCTCGTGATCTTCATCCTGTCAGGCTCTTCATGAACACGATAAACAAACGGATAGTTCAGCATAGCGAACTTTTTCGCGATGAACTCGTTAGCACAGATCATGAACTCCTCGATCATACCGTGACAGTAGTTAGTAGGATAAGGCATTATCTCTGTCGGATTACCGTCATCATCCAGGATGACCTTTGTCTCAGGAAGATCGAAATTGATAGCACCCCTGTCGTTACGATATGTCTTAAGGATATCTGTGAGGCGCTTCATATCCCAGAGCATCTGGATAATGTCGCCATACTTCTCGGCGTCAGATTTCTCAGGTCTGAACAAGATCCTGAAACACTCGTTATAGTTCATCCTCATGTCGCTCTTGATAACACTCTCATAGACTTCGCCATAAAGAGTATTACCGTTCTCATCGATGACCATCTCAGCAGTCAGAGTAAGTCTAGGAAGATCAGGATTCAACGAACAAAGACCATTCGAGAGCTTAGGCGGAAGCATAGGGATAACGCGGTCAACAAGATACACTGACGTTCCGCGAAGCATTGCTTCCTTATCAAGTTCCGTGCCCTCTTTTACATAATGGGATACGTCCGCGATATGAACATAGAGCCTATACTGATTATCTTCAAGAGGCTCGATGGAGATAGCATCATCCAGATCCTTTGCCTCTTCGCCGTCGATCGTGATCGTAAGAAGATGACGAAGATCTTTCCTTCCGTTGGTGATCTCAGCTTCTACCTCTTCATCCGTAGGACTAAATGGCAGATCCTTCACCTCATCAGTAACAAAATCAGGGAAAGTCCTGCTAAGACCGAACTGATGCATGACTGTCAACATCTTGACATCATTATTTCCGATATCACCAAGTACCTCGATGATCTTACCGTGAAGGATGCCGTCTACTGCAGTCGGATTCACGACTTCAGCTACAACCACCATATTATACGGAGCACCGTTCATGAATGCTCTGTCGATATAAACAAGACCGAAGTTAGTCTCTTTAAATGAAGGATCCGGTACGACGATACCGCCATCACCATTCTCCTTAAGAAGTCCGACAACAGTATTCTTGACCTGCATAGGACCTCTCGGAAGAAGCTCCGTGAAATTCTTCGGCCTGTCGTCGTCCATCGGCCTCATGACGGCATTACGCTCACGCTGACGCATGCTCATCGCCTTAGCCGTCCTTCCAAAATGTTTTTTATTTACCATAAATAATTACCAAACCTTTTTCTTTAATTATATATTATTTGCGCTTCTTTTCGAAAAGAAAAAAGACTGCCTCATTACTGAGACAGTCTTCGCAATCTTAGTTTAACAGTATCTTACCAGCAGCGTGCAACAGCAAGGTAAAGGAGAACCGAGCAAATCGAGAATCCCAAAACTGCGTAAAGAGTAAATCTCTTGAGCTTCTCTTCAAGTGTTCTGCCCTTCTGCTTGTTATAGAAGGAGTCAGATCCGCCACCGATGACACCCATACCGTTATCGTTACCTTCCTGTGCAAGGAAGAGAATGATAAGTGCTAATGCAAAAACTATATCCAACACTGTAAGCACGATAGCTAAAGCGCTCATTTAATGCTTGCCTCCGTTATATTACTTCTTTTATAGCCAATAGATAATAACACAAGTGTTTTTAAGTTGCAAATCATTTTTTACTGTTCTTGATAGCCTTTGTGATCTCACCGACAGCAAAAGGTATAAGAGCAAGAGGAATGATCACGAGCCAAGCCAAAGGCGAGAGCATTGTGTTACCAAAGATCATGTTTACACCAGGTACGTAGATAACAACTACAAGAAGGACAATAGCAAGAAGAACTGAAAGGTTCATGAACTTGTTGCCAAAGATACCGATCTTGAACACTGATACGGACTCTGATCTAGCAGAGAATGCTCTGAAGAGTTCAGCAAGGATCAATGTTGCGAATGCTACTGTTCTAGCACCCTTAAGGATCGCATCTTCACCTGAAGCGCTGAAGAAGATACCACCCTTAGTAATAAGAGCTGAGATAAATGCTGTAGCAACTGTAACGAAGATCGCGATAGCCTGAGTTGCGATCGTTATCTTCATAGGCTTATTGATGATCGACTCATCCTTACGACGAGGAGGAACCTTCATGATGTTAGGTTCGCCCTTCTCACGACCGAGAGCCAATGCTGGGAAGCTGTCTGTGATGAGGTTAAGCCACAAGAGCTGAATAGCCGTCAAAGGAGCAGCGATTCCAGGAATGATCGAATTCGGGATAAGTGAGATAAGGAAGATAACCAGGATCTCACCTACGTTACATGAGAGAAGGAAAGCAACGAACTTTCTGATGTTACTGTAGATAACACGGCCTTCCTCAACTGCACTAACGATCGTAGCGAAGTTGTCATCCATCAAGATCATGTCAGCGGAGTTCTTAGCAACGTCTGTACCTGTAATACCCATTGCTACACCGATATCAGCTGACTTAAGAGCCATAGCATCGTTAACACCGTCACCTGTCATGGAAGCGATGTGATCCTTCTTACGGAGGCTCTCAACGATCCTTACCTTATGCTCAGGAGATACACGTGCATAAACGTTTGTATATTCGCAAAGGTCAAGGAGCTGCTCATCTGTTGTCTGATCAAGCTCAGAACCACTCATAGCATTGATGCCTTCACCCATCATGTTAAGGTCATTAGCGATAGCAACAGCAGTATCTTTGTAGTCACCAGTGATCATTACGGCACGGATACCTGCCTCATGACAAACCTTGATAGCATCTTTTGCTTCTTCTCTTGCTGGGTCGATCATACCGATCAAGCCAACGAAGATCATATCTTTCTCATGCTCGAAATCAGCATTATCAGCATTTGCATGTGTTCTGTAACCGAAAGCGAGAACACGGATAGCCTTTGATGCGAAATCGTGGTTAACCTTTTCGATACGCTTAAAATACTCAGGAGTCATATCTACTTCGGAAGTACCGTCAAAGTACTTTGTACATCTGGACAATACTACGTCAGGTGCACCCTTTGTAAATGAGATGACCTTACCCTCGATGATACCGCTGTGATATGTTGTCATCATCTTACGGTCTGAATCGAAAGGGAGCTCATTAAGTCTTGGGAACTTCTGATTAAGATCTGCGCTTGCCATTGAAGTCTTAAGACCAAGAGTTGTAAGGGAACCTTCTGTAGGGTCACCGATACATGTATATTTTCCATTAGGATCAACGTTGATAGAAGCATCGTTACAAAGGACAGCTGCCTGAACAAGTCTCTTCAAAATTGCATTGAGTTCAGATTCCTGACCCTCAGCATCAAGGATCTTACCTTCAGGACCGTAACCGTTACCTGTTACATCGTAGATGTCCTTACCGTCGAAAAGTTTCTTAACTGTCATCTGGTTCTGTGTAAGAGTACCTGTCTTATCGGAGCAGATAACGTCAACACAACCGAGTGTCTCAACAGCGAGGAGCTTACGAACGATAGCATTCTTCGAAGCCATCTTTGTCATACCGAGAGCAAGAACGATCGTAACTACTGCAGAAAGACCTTCCGGGATAGCAGCAACTGCAAGTGATACAGCTGTCATCAAAGCGTTGTCCCAGCTCTGCTTCTGTACGAAGAGGTCAACTACGAATACGATGATACAAACTACGATACATACAACAGCGAGTACCTTACCGAGAGAATTAAGATTCTTCTGGAGAGGTGTAACCTCGTCTTCGATATTAGAAAGCTTATTAGCGATCTTACCAAGCTCAGTGTCTTTACCTGTAGCAACTACGACACCCTTACCACGACCATATGTAACAGCTGTACCCATATAAGCCATGTTAGCTCTGTCACCGATCGAACAATCCTCAGGAAGGATAGCATCAGCATTCTTCTCAACAGGAACAGACTCACCTGTAAGAGAAGCTTCGTCGATCTTCAAGGAACCTGAGTAGAACAATCTCAAGTCTGCTGAAACTGAGTCACCAGCATCAAGATTAACGATGTCACCAGGAACTACCTTATCAGAATCGATCATAACGACCTTACCGTCTCTTATGACCTTTGTCTGAGGAGCACTCATCTTCTTAAGAGCAGCGATAGCCTCGTCAGCCTTACCTTCCTGATAAACACCGAGGATAGCATTGAGGATTACGATAGCAAGGATAACGATTACATCGATCCAACTCTTGAATCCGCCGCCCTCCTTAATAGCCATTACAGCAGAGAGTGCTGCAGCAGCAATAAGGATTATTACCATAGCATCAGCGAACTGACCGAGGAACCTCTTCCAAAGAGGAACCTTCTTTGCTTCACCTAAGCTGTTCGGACCAACCTTAGCAAGTATCTCAGAAGCTTTAGCTTCCGAAAGACCCTGTTCCATGTCGGTACCAAGTTCACTAAAGATTTCTTCTGACTTTTTAGAAAAATCCTTTTCCATTGTTCTTTACCATACCCTTCTAAATAAAAGATTTTTAACTCGAACGATAGATAATATATAATATTGCGCGAAAAAATAAAAGATGGACAAATGCAGAAATAATGCATTTTGTATCATCTTATCTCGCTTTCAATTTGCAAAAAGAGAAAAAAAGAAAAATCCCGACCTCATATGAGATCGGGATTGGTGCCCAGAGACGGAATCGAACCATCGACACGGGGATTTTCAGTCCCCTGCTCTACCGACTGAGCTATCTGGGCGAAT
>JAGCGE010000193.1 GCA_017649745.1 Clostridiales bacterium
GGCGATGCCGGTTTTTGCTAAAGACGTAAAAGAGATCGTCTTGGATGATAAATCACACTTTGAATGTGATTGCGACAAGAATTCGAATGAATTCCTTTTGAAGATCGATAAGGACAGCGCAGTCTTCTTTGCTGTAAAGGGAACGGAATCGATAGAATATACGATTACAGATCTTGATTTGAATAAAGCTGTAGAAACTCAAGATTATTATAATGTGACAAATGGAAATCAAAAATATGCCGAAATGAAAAAAGGCACATATAAGATAACTGTCGATTGTTCTTCAACCTGCAAATTAACAGTTGATATAAATGAAGGATATTTGCTCGTTGAACATGATGGGAAAAAGGATATATATGATCCATATTTAAATGCTCCTCAAAATCTTTTCATAGACGGTGATTCGGCGAAGATTAGTTTTGTAAATCCGAAAGGTCAAAAAATTACTAGTGACTTCTATGATCTCAACGGTACATATGAAGGCCCTGTTGAATTGAAAGTTGGAGAATGGATGGGTTTCAGCATAGCTTTCAAGATCTTCAGAATAAGCTTGAATTTCAATTTATGGAAAAATGTAGAGACTGAATTTACATGTGAACCGATCAGATGCACTCTACTGGAAGAGGGAGCAGAGCTTAAGACCTCATTCCCATATACAAGCTCATTAAGCAGTGATCAAGTATGGACTCAAATAGACTATTACGGAGGACCCGCCGGCGAACATATAATAGGCGGGGCATCATATGACTATACTTATCCAAGTATATCCGGACCATCATGCCTAGACGCGGAACTCCATGTTTATGATGTTAAAAATGATATATATCATTCAAATACGAAATATGCAGAGTTACATATTTATTTGAAAGATAAATCAGGAGAAAATAAGCTCGTTCCGAATACGGAAACAGCAGTTCACCTTGAAAAATTGACAAAAGAAAAAGAACAACAGTTAGTCTATGCTTTTACTCCTGAAAAGGACGGATATTGCACAATTACATCTTCAGGCGAAGGCTCTGATCCTATGATTGCCGTATTTGATTCGTCCGATAATAACATTGGATGGTACAGAGACAATATAAATCTGATGGATTGGCTGTCCCGAGAGTATACACTCAGATGTTATATCGATCATCAGCTGAATCTAAAAACAGAACTAAAAGGCGGACAGACATATTATTTCTATCTGACAAACTCCGGTAAAAATCCTGATTTTACGATCAAGATGACATACGAGGAGAAGAAGGAAGATCCTCCTACGCAGGCACCGACAACAGACACACCTGCAACAGGGGCACCAACAACAGTTGCTCCATCAAATGATGAGATGTCTTTTGACGACTTCGTAGAGCGTCTTTACGTAGTTGCTCTTAATCGTCAGTCCGAAAAAGAGGGTAAAGATTACTGGTGCGAGTTAGTTGGTAACGGAACACTCACTGGTGCAGATTGCGCAAGATTCTTCCTCACCAGTCCTGAGTTCAAGGGCAGAGGATTGAGCGACGAAGATTTCCTTAAGGTTCTCTATAAGACATTCTTCGACCGTGATGCAGTTAATGATCCGGATGGATTTAGTTTCTGGATGAACAGCCTTAAGTCAGTAGGTAAAGATACAGTTGTTGAAGGTTTCATCAACTCACCTGAGTGGTGCAACATCTGCGCTACATATGGAGTAAAGAGCGGAGCTCCTACAGCTAAAGCAACGATTGCATCAAAGAATGCAACGGCGTTTGCAACAAGACTTTACACAGAATGCTTGGGTCGTGAGCCTGAAGAAGGCGGACTTAAGTACTGGAGTCTTGGACTAACAAACCTTGAACTTACAGGTTCACAGGCTGCACATGAGTTTTTCTACAGTAAGGAGTTCAATGATCACAACTTTGATAACAAGGAACTTCTCACAAGAATGTACAGAACATTCATGGGTCGTGAACCTGATACAGACGGACTTAACTACTGGCTCGATTGTATGAGTAAAGGAATGACCAAAGATCAGGTCTTTAACAGTTTTGTTCAGTCACAGGAGTTCACTGAGATCTGCGCTAGCTACGCGATAGACAGATAATATATAGAAAGGAGATATCAAATGTTAAAGAAATTAATATGTATGATCCTTTCAGCAATGATGGTTGTTTCAATGTCTGTTATGAGTGTTTCTGCAGACGAAGAAAATGTCATTGCATTTGATGAGAGAGGTTTTTTCGAAACAGAAGTAAAGGCTGGTACAACAGTTTTCTCCCTGTATTTAGAAAACCTATCGAGTCTTTATCTTACTCTGGATGAAGCAGAAGGTTCTAAGATAGGGATTCATCGAACTTATGAACATCGTGGTGGTATATATTCTGAGAATAAGTTCAGTCTTTCTCCGGATGTTTATGGATGTTATCAAGTCATTAGTGCAGATGCCAATCTGGAGATTACAGTTAACTGTACAAAAGATACAACGTTTAAGATACTTAAGATTGACGGATATATTGTAAAAAAGACAGATAATCTGGAGGAAATAATAAATACTACTGTTTTGCCCGGCTTAAGAGACAATGAGACTGCAATTCAGACGGATGAAACAGTTAAGATATGTTATAAATCTAATAACAGTAAGCAAAGTGTCAAGATGATCTATGAGGATCAGGTTGTTGACAGTTTTGATCTTAAAGCAGGCGAGAAAAAGCAGTTTTTATTAGATGTTGAGGGATATAAGTTTACTTATACGATGAAGGGTCTTTTAGATGCTAATCCGAGATTCGATTGTGAAAGGATGAGGAATTATCTTATTGAATCAGGATCTGATTTTTCTGTGCCTTTTCCGAACTCTAATGACAATCCGAATGCCACTTACTGTGCTCACGTTTATGCAGTGAATACTAAATATGATTCTAATCCGCCTACAGCCAAGATAACAAATGTTACCAATAGCAGAATGGTCACTATGGAAATATTTTGTCATAATTCAAAATATACTTCTGCTTATGTAGAAGCGAAGGCAGCCGTATTTGTGAAAACCGATCCAGGTTCGAACACTTTGGCTCTTGATAAGGAAGAAAAGATATATTGTCCGTTTGAATTTCATGAATTCGAGAATGTGTGTTATTCATTTACTCCGGATAAAGACGGAATCTACACATGTACTTCAAGATGCGAAGATGAGAATAATCCATATGTTGCAGTATTTGATGCCAACGATAAATGTTTAGGTTGGTATGAAAACAGTTTAAATATAGTGGAGTGTAAAGATAATAAAGAGTATGAACGAAGAGTCGCGAATGAAGGTGTTGATTATCAGTTGAATCTTAAGATAGATCTTAAAGCAGGTCAGACTTACTATTTTTATTTCATGAACCCTGCGGATCATCTTGACTATATACCACTTGAATCGCCAAAAGATTATTTTACAGTTAAGCTTACATATGAACCTTATCCGCCAAAGCCGGATCCTGTTATCACAGAACCTGAGATTACGGACGAGATGTCTTTTGATGATTTCGTAGAGCGTCTTTACGTTGTAGCTCTTAATCGTCAGTCCGAAAAAGAGGGTAAAGATTACTGGTGTGAGTTAGTTGGTAACGGAACACTCACAGGTGCAGATTGCGCAAGATTCTTCCTCACAAGCCCTGAGTTTAAGGGAAGAGGATTGAGTGACGAAGAGTTCCTAAAGGTTCTTTACAAGACATTCTTCGATCGTGATGCAGCAGCTGATCCTGATGGTTTTAATTTCTGGATGAACAGTCTTAAGTCAGTTGGTAAGGACACAGTTGTTGAAGGATTCATCAACTCACCTGAGTGGTGCAATATCTGCGCTACATATGGAGTAAAGAGCGGAGCTCCTACAGCTAAAGCAACGATTGCATCAAAGAATGCAACGGCGTTTGCAACAAGACTCTACACAGAGTGCCTCGGCCGTGAACCTGAGGAAGGTGGACTTAAGTATTGGAGCTTAGGACTTACGAACCTTGAACTTACCGGTTCACAGGCAGCTCACGAGTTCTTCTATTGTCAGGAGTTTAATGATCATAATTTTGATAACAAGGAACTTCTCACAAGAATGTACAGAACATTCATGGGTCGTGAACCTGATACAGAAGGACTTAACTACTGGCTCAGCAACATGAACAACGGCATGACTAAAGACCAAGTATTTAACAGCTTTGTTCAGTCACAGGAGTTCACTGAAATCTGCGCTAGCTACGCGATAGACAGATAACAATAAAAACTAACAGACAACGTCTCTGATCGAAATACCGATCAGGGACGTTTATTTATGTTGTTCTTGGGATAGGTATCATATAATATTAGAATGAATCTGCAATGGAAACGGAGTATATATATGACAAAGAAATTGATGAGTCTTTTACTGTCATTATTGATGGTAATGGCTGTATTCTCAGTTAGTGTTTTCGCTGATGAAAAAGCACAGGAAATACCGTTTGACAGTAACGGCTTTGCTGAGGTCAGCGTGGGAAATAAAGGAACGTCTGTTCAATATAGTCTTAAACTCGACAAATTGACGTTTGTTTATGCTGAGGCAATTGGTGGTAACTATATCACAATCTATAGAGTATTATCGAACGGAAGTACAAGCTTAACGAGTACTGCAACATCACCTATTCATATTGAACTGGATGCCGGTGATTATCTGATCGAGACAAGAAGACCGAATAACGAAGTCCTGAATAACTACAAGGTGCGTGTTGCATTGTTCTGTGTTCAGAGATATGTAAAGATCGACGGGAAGGAATATTATCCCGGCTTAGATTCGCAAGATATGGGAGTATTGATCGCAAATAATAAGTCTGTTACGATCGGGTTCATTCCTGAAAAGGGGTATTCATACGATTTTGCCTGGTACGGCAGTGACGGAAAAAAGATCAGTAATGACAATACGGTCACTGTTTCTAAAGCTGATAGTTATTATTGTACGATCAGTAATGGTGTCCCTTCCGATTGTATCTATCATAATGGAGTCTGCTCCTTTTCAATCTATCATAATGTACTTGAATACAAAGATAACGTGAGATTTACAGACGGAGATACAAGTAATTATCTCGTTGATAAGGACTCAGATCTTGCACTTCAGAATAAAGCAACTTGCGATTGCGGCAAAGCCGGTACCGGTTTTATGACAAACAGTAATCCGATTGCACAGTTAGATGATCTGCAAATCTCATTTCATATGATGGGAATAGCCTATTGTTCTAAATCTTATACTCGTATAACGAAGGA
>JAGCGE010000194.1 GCA_017649745.1 Clostridiales bacterium
AGAAGTTTATGTATTCCTTGCTGACGGTTCGGCATTCACATCCTTTAACGGTCTTGTCTATAAGGACATAAACGGGATCGATGAGGTAATGAGGAGCCGAAATATTAAGAAGGTCTCTGCAGCTGATGATCAGGTCGGTGTGCTTCTCGAAGGCGGAAGCATAGTTATCATTGAAGATAACGGATTTTACACGAATGAAGTCAGCAGTGATGTGAAAGATCTTTGCATCATTGACGGATTTAAGATGATAATCATCTCGTCGAATAACACCGCATCTATCCTTGAGAGAGGAACAGTCATCAATCTCGACAATGATATTGAAGGCATCTTCAGAGGTGAGAACGAGAAGTATTATGTGCTCCGCGGAAGTAATATCTACAGAACTGATATCTGTTCGAGTTTTCAGATTGACCACACGGTCACAGAGGGAGCTGTATTCCCTGGAGACCTCTGTTATATCGAAAAGACTAAACCTTCATGTTCGTTTTCGATCCCTTCGGAAGTAAAAGAGGGAGAATCGCAATGGGCACTTTCTGATGAGGCTGGTTCATGGGATACATACGGACTTGGAACGATCGTATCGGCATCTGAAGGTGCGCCTTCAGGTTACGGTACAAGATGCGCTAGGCTCATGGGTATCTCTGATACTGTTCATGTGCTCTCTCAGAAGATCGCGGATAAAGGTGAAGATATCTTTAATGAGAACGACTTCTTAAGGATGGAGTTGTGGCTTAGCTCTGAGGAAGCACTTACTGTAAAGGTGTGGTTGTCTTCAGACGGTTGTAAGGATATCGGATTCGTTATTGATGAATCATCAGATCATTTCACTGATTATTCGAATGTATTTGTTGCATCTAAGGAGATGCTGCAAAGTGAGAAAGAGATCAGATTTAACATTGCGTTTGAAGGTGAGGGAGAGCTTAAGATAGACGGAGTTTATCTTGGACTTGATAAGTATTCTTCCGTAAGCATGCCTGACGAATTCAAAGACAGCATTACTGCTTCATCTCCTAACGTCATCAGACTTAATAATCTCGGATTCGGTTCATCGGGATTCTGCTATGCTTCATTCTTCTCATTATCGTCAAACTCCAACACGGTTTTCTATGATGAGAAAACAGGCTATGTAAACAACTGCTCTTCGCTCGAAGATTCGCTTAGACTTGTGAAGGACAGCAATGCTTATCCATGGCTTGTCATGGGGTCTTATGTAAGTTCTGATTCTATTAATACACTTCTTGAGTATATGTGCGGTCCTGTTTCTTCCACGTTAGGAAAGATAAGGATCGATAACGGAACAGCTGTTCCGTGGAGCAGACAGTTAAATAAGTTCATCGTTGAGATAAATGATTCTGATAACGTATTTAAGAGCGATATCCAGAGAAGTGCTTATGTTAACTTCGTGATCAGCCTTATCAAGCAGTCTGATTACTATAACGAGTTTAAGGATAAGATCGTATTCCTTGACGGCATGAATTACGAAGGCGGTAACATGCTGAGTAATGCCGATGCTCATTGCTGCGGATATGTAAGCGACAGTCTTATTCCGTCTGATCAAACATATATCGAATATATGAGCAGCAATTATGTGGAATTGAATACGAATACACCTCGCGTTAATTCATACGGCGCAGATACTGGCGAGTTCATTGCATCACTTGATGTAATATCAGGCTTTGGCGATTCTGATATCACTGCCGGAAAATGTCTCGTATCACTGCTTTCTCGTGAGTCGATCTTTTCGAGTATGATCCTTACAGATATCGATGCTCAGATGGTCGGAACGGATTACGCTGACATGCTCGGAAAGAATAATCAGACGATGCTTTCATGTCTTAATATCGTTAATTCGCTCAGCTATTCGAGAAGACTTAATATAGAGATACAAAAGCCACTGTCAAAAGATTCTCCATATGATCTTGCTACATTCCAAAGTCAGGTAGGAACATATCTGTTCAAGACTGATGACGGATTTGTCCTGATCATCGCGAATGCATCTGACAGTCAGCAGCAATTCCTTATTGATGCGCCGAACCTGAATCTGAAGGGAAGTTCCATCACAAGATATTCCAATACGGGTAAGGAACTTCAGACTTCTACTAATAAAGGACGTCATCCGAGATATACGCTTCAGGCAGGTCAGGTAATGACGGTAGAGATCAAGACGGAAAAAAGCAGTTGATTTTTATTTGAACAAATAGTATAAATATTTTAAACCGTTGACAAAGAGTGAGTAGATCTTGTCGACTCCGTTGAAAGAGAGCTTCGGATGGTGTGATCGAGGTAACGGAAGCAGGATCGAATGGACTTTGGAGGGCGACCGGAAAGGCTGACAGAGCTTAGTATGGAAGACGTACTGACCATTCGTTAATAAGGTCGGCATATGATAGTATGCGTAAGAGGACAAGACAATAGTCGAGTCAAGCCGGGTGGCACCGCAGGAATGAATTCATCTCCTGTCCCAGCAGAAGAAAAAAGCTTGGGACAGGAGTTTTTGTTTGTCCCGAAAAAAAGAAAGGAGACACAAGTTATGTCTAACAACGAAATACCTTACAAGATCTATCTTGAAGAGAGCGAGATGCCTAAGGCATGGTACAACGTGAGAGCCGATATGAAGAATAAACCTGCTCCTCTCCTTAATCCGGGAACATTACAGCCAATGACTGTTGAGGAATTAAGCGTAGTATTCTGTGAAGAACTCGCTAAGCAGGAACTCGATAACGATACAGCATTCATTGATATCCCTGATGAGATCAAGGGCTTTTATAAGATGTATCGTCCATCCCCATTGGTAAGAGCTTATTGCCTTGAGGAAAAGCTTGGAACACCTGCTCATATCTATTATAAATTCGAAGGTAACAACACAAGCGGAAGCCACAAGCTCAATTCCGCTATCGCTCAGGCTTACTACGCTAAGAAGCAGGGCCTTAAGGGTGTAACAACTGAGACCGGTGCAGGTCAGTGGGGTACAGCTCTTTCAATG
>JAGCGE010000195.1 GCA_017649745.1 Clostridiales bacterium
AGTCAAGCATTTATTAAGATCGTCATCGATAGTCGTAACGTATTTGCCGTTCGCATCGAGTTCTGCATGCAATAGGTTAATTTGAGCATCATCATTAGCAATTCTATTATAAACCGCGTTAACAATAGAACGCTCATTACCTCTTGTGAGAATCGTTCTGTCCGGCCTTGACGAATAGCCACCGTATGTCGATTCATTATAAATAGGTCGATACATCGTCGGATCTCGGCCTATAAACGCGTTCCAACCATTTTGAAGTCTAGTTAAGAATGACATCTAAGTCTTTCACCACCGTTTTAATATTAATAGAACAGTTCTTTGTTCTTTTTCCAAGCAATGTATGCATCCATCATTGCCGCTACATTATCGATCTTTTGATCGTTTCGCTTCTTGAGAAGCTTTCTGTTGCCATTTGTATCTTCGAGTGTAATACAGTTACCCATGCAGAATTTCATGATCTCCTGATCAAACCTCAGCATTCTATCTTCGGACAGAATCTTAAGCTCTCCGAGAGGAACCGTTTCAGTTCTAGCGCCCTGAGGAACTTTCTCAATTCCGAAAGGCCCATTCTCAGTAGCCCACCTTTCAACAAACTCTTTTGCGTTGTAGGGATCATACCCAAACGCCGTGACGTCATAATTACAGCTCGTTATATAATTGTCAAGCTCTTCGTAAACTTGTTCTAGGTCAAGTACTGAGCCGTCCATAATAATAAGACTGCCTTCATTTATGAAGTCTTCATACTTCTCTCGCATAGCAAGTGGAAGATTGAAAAGGGTTCGTTCGGTAATGTAGCTTCGCGCTTTGACGCCAAATGACCCATCGCGTAATGGGAACAAAAACGTGAAAGCGCAGAAGTCATCACCCTGCGAAAGGTCTGCACCAAGGCTACAAGGAAGCGACCAATAATCTCTTGGTGGAAGATGAAGTTCAGTTTCCGCATACGTGAAGTAATACGTATAACCTTCCATCGGGATTCCAAAACGCTTTGCCAGGATATCATTACGAGCAGCAGGAGCTTTCTCTGCTCTCTCAACGTCAAGCTGATAGGTTTCATAAGTAACGGTTTGATTCAGATTCGGATTCGCCTTAATCCACATAGCCGGATCAGCAACTTCTCGAATATCATCCAAACGATACCACCAAATAGAAACATGAGGTGCGATGTAATCGCCTTTTAGGATGTCCATAAGTTCCATTTTGATTGTATCGCCACTACCATTACGAACTGTACCTTCTGATGAAATCGCCACGATAAGCCAGTCGTCCAACTTAGAAGCTCCCTGCTCGATAGCACCGATTACATCTTCTCTAACGTCTCCAGAAAGCCACTCATCAACTGTAGCGATTTTACATCTAAGTCCCTGGAGCTTATCTCTCGTCATGGGACGAACTTCCAAAAGGCTAGATGTTAAGAAATTCTCGATACCTTTCTTTGTAGAGGAAAGCTTGCATCGATTCATCTTTGAGCCGGTCGTATTTTGAATAGAGCCTTCTGTAAGGAATTGAAAAAGTGGTCCTCGTGCTCTTGCGATAGCAGTTCTAATCGGAGACATGACTTCGTCAGCCTGATGCATTGTAGGAGCGGTTGTTATCTGATGGGTTGCATAAGTATCGACATTTAAGAAGAAACTCTGAAGACACGATGCGTACATAGATTTAGCAGCACCTCTGGCAACAATAAGGAACTGTTTTCTAATAAGACGCTTCTTGATACGCTTCCTAACGAACTTTGTACCATGTCCGTCTTCTGATGGCTCAGGAATACTCTTTTCTTCGAAATAGTACCATCCAAATATCTGTTCGGCCCAAAGCTTAAAGCTATCAAGCAGCTTAAGATCTGAACCATCAGTCAGAGTTAACTCGTTTTCACAATATTCGATAAAACCGTTAATGGCTTCATCGTCATAATAGATTGCCGGATTTGCTATCAGGTCATCGATTCGGTTCATCTCCATTGAGATTTCCTGATTTACTGGAATCTTTCGCTGAAGTACCGCCTCTCGAAAAGCACCATAGTAAATCGGCACTGCGGTGTTTGATAGCATAACTAATTGCTTCTTTCTTTATTTAATCGTCGAAGAGACTTCCTACGAAGTCATAATCAGACTCGGGTTCCTTATAGACCAGATCGTCGAACGCGACATTTTTGGATTTGCCAACTGCTGATACCACGCTTAAGAAAGTATTATCAGAGTCGCCAAGATCAAATGCGTTCCCGGATTTTAACTTATCGCCAACTACAGTAGAGACGTTTTCAGCAAGGTCAAACAGAGCTGAACTTTTCCCGGACTTTTTATCAGATCCGAAATTCAAACTATAGTAATCATCGGTGTTTTTAGAAGCAGTCTCCTGAGTCTTAGGCGTTTGCTGCTTGGAACCGCCTTGATCTTTCTGTTTACTAGACGGCTTATCACCTTTGTTCTGATTCTGACCTTCATTCTTATTGTCATCTCCAGAATCGCTAGACGACTCGTCTTTCTTATCCTTACCAATCTCAAAAGGCTTCCATGGATTAATTTTAAACTGTTTAAGAGTTTCCTGACCAGTGATTTCGTTAACGATCGACGCTACTTTGGCGTATCCCTCATACATTCCGATGAGTGTTCCGCCAATGGTAATGGCCGTCTTTCCGGCAGCAATAAGCTTGTCAACCGAAGACTTTCCATCCTTTACGGTCTGGCGATTCTCTTTTGTCTGCTGCAAAGATTTCTGAGCCGCTTTGTCTTCAGGCTTGAGAGTTCCAAGCTTATCAATTCTAGAAAGAGCTCTATCGAGATCTTCATCCGACAAAAGCTTTCTATTCTTGTATAGGGTCTTAGGATCACCCTCACGGATAAGCTTTTCCCTTTTAGCATCGAGCGCTGCCTTATTTCGTTCAGCTCTCTTCGCCGCGTTCTCTTCGCGCTTCTTCTCATTTTCAGCCTTTTTAGCTTCTTTGGCCTTGAGAAGTTTCTTCTTTTCAGCTTCAGTTTTAGGTCTGAAAACTTTTCGATTCTTCCACGCAAGCTTGATCTTCTCACGTGCGGGACCGATGCCCCAATGCTGTCTACCTTCCGGAGTCAAAGTTCCGTCTTTTTCTTGGTAACGTCTAACGCCCCATTTCTGACCTGTTACACCATGATGTGCAAGAAAAGTAACGTCAAGCTTTACCTTCTCCGTCGCCATCCTCGTTCACCTCCGAATTCTGTTCGGATTTATTTCCATTTTGAATAATTTCATTCACCTGCTCGAGTCCCTTATCGACCCACTTGGGGATCGGGACACCAAGCTTTTTAAGATTCTCGCTAATACTCGTAAGCTCCATTACAACGATGTATAACGGGAAGAAAAACGAGAATAGAATCGAAAAGAACTTAGGGAGATTCATTCCGGTAATAAAAAGCTGACCAATAAACAAGATCATCACTTCACCGAACTTTCGCCCAAGCCCTTCTCGCATTTTGTAAGATTTCGCATGACCGGTTTTCCAAGCCGCTACAACGCCAGTTAAGACGTCAATTGCCATAAGACAAAACGGAACGAGTAAAACCCAACATTCGTCGCGAAAACTTACATCGTTAAAGATGTTCGTAATCTCGTCCATTGGTCCTCCTTTTTATAAGAGAAGTTAGGAGCCCGTAAGAATAATTCAAAACAGACTCCTAACAATTTTTACTCGTTACTCGCCGATCATCGACTCGATGACTCTGATGAACTGGTTGATTCTCTGACGCTCATAGTCAGACTTGGCCGTGTCCATCATCTCTTCGAGTTTCTGAATTGCTCTATCTTCGATGCTATGTCCACTATAGGTCATATCGTGCATGGCTCTGTCACCACGACTTACATATCTCCCAGTTGCAGCATCGTGACCTCTAGCTCCAGAGTAATCCATTCTACCGTCGTACGAATATGTCATTCCGGGATAATGGATAGCCCTTCCGGACATTGTGTCGGAACCATATGCATACTCCATGTTAGGATAGTACATAGCTCTACCAGGCCCATACGAATACTCCATGTTGGGATAATGCATTCTGCGCATTCCCTCGGAAGTCTCGTATTCGCCCTTACCCTCAAGAACCTCGTCAATTTCCTTAATCAGACAAACGGCCTCTTTGGCGTTACTAACTTCTACAGAAGAAAGTGTGGGCTTTGTCGCCAAAAGGTTTGCGATTTCCTTTTCTACGCGATCTCTAAGATCTTTCAGAGTCTTGTTATCATGTTCCATTTTGATTCCCTCCTATCAATACGTTACTGCGAGATCAGGTCTCGTAAACACAATGTTAGCATTCTGCATCAGGATAGGAATCGAACTGGTGTTTCTAACAGACAAAGTTTCGCAACAGCCTCTAAACACATTTGCACTAATCGCTCTGCTTACGTTAAAATACTCTTCAACTGCCGCAGGAGTAACAATCATTGTGCTAGCAGGAATAGTAGCTCCGTCGAGCGTCAAAGCGACAGAAATAGCGCCAACAGTTTCCCCAGTAGGCACAGCAATATTAGCCGCAAAATCTACAAAGTAATCTGCCGTAGCATTTCTATTACATCCGCATCCGTGATTAGGAATCCAACCTCTAAGAATGAAATTCCCAGTACCGGCTCTCCATCTTACAAGCCCTCTCGTGCAGGGATTTGTGGCGATGGTGAACACGGCCGTTTCCCCAGGGTTAATAGTCTGTACATCATTGTTGATGTATTCAGCCATGTCTAGCACCCCCTATTAGTTGCAGCCACAACCGCAGCCGTTATTGTAATAGTTATTAGCACAGCAATTAGGGTTCTGTACTACATAAGCCGGGATCGGAGCCGGATTCAGATACTGCTCGAGTGCCTGGGTCTGAGCCTGGTTGTTAGCCAGAATTGCAGCAGTCTGAGCGGTCTGGGACTCACGGAGAGTCGCCATATTAATCTGATTCTGCAGACTAACGTTCTGAGACTTGAGAGCGTCGATCTCCTGCTGGCACAGCTTATCCTGGATAGCCTGGAAGCCCTGAGTCATAGTGTTGATGAGCATCTGAGTGTTGGCCGTACTGTTGGTAAGAATGTCACGAGTGTTGTTAGCAGCTTCGTAACGATCCTGACAATGCTCCTGAGCGTTCGCATACTTAGAATCCAGAACAGCAGCACGATTCTCACAGCAACAGTTCTGCTGGTTCATGGCGATGGTGTTCAGACCAGAAGTGATAGCATTCTGCATTGCGAAAGTGTTCTGCATATCAGCCATCTGAGACTGAGTAATAGCATTGTTAACACCATAGAAACCATTAGTCATGTTCTGGTTAACGCCAGCAAAGCCAGAGCACAGAGCCTGATTAACGCCTGCAAAACCGCTAGTAACATTACCATTAATGTCACCAAGACCACTGATAACAGCCTGCTGATCAAAGCCACGCTGAATATCACTGTTAGTATTATTGTTCATCATGTACGGTACGGCACCGTTTCCGCCGAAGCCATTGCCCCAACCGTTGCCGTTAAACGCGAACAGGAACAGTACAAGAAGCCACCAAGCTCCATTGCCACCAAAACCATCGCCGAAGCCATTTGCGTTACCATAACCAGACGGCTGCACAAGCATTGTAGTGTTTGTTCCATTCTCAGCAAGACTCATAGTAAATTTCCTCCTTGGTTGTAGTAGTATGTATTTTAGTACGATGTGATGCCTTGATTATTTGATTTTGGAGCTTTCGTCTTTAAGCTCCTTGATCTTCTTATCGAGCATTGTGAGCTGATCAGAATACTTCTGCGCCTCTTCCATAAGGATCTCCACAGCCCTTGCATTAGTGCCCTTATCTTTAAACTTCTTTGCCTCTGCAAGTTTAGCGTTAAGATTATCACTAACTTTCTTTCTGGTATCCTGAGCAACTACGATCTCGTTCTCGATCTTCTCCTTACGAGCTGCCTGCTGTTTAGCAAACTCCTGGGTACGCTCCTTACCAGCTTGAGCCTTAGCCGCCTCGCTCTGGGCATAAGCATTAGATCTAAGCTGTGATCTCTTAGATTTGGTGCCCCGCTGTTCAAATCTTGCAGCCTTTGCAGCTTCGTTAGCAGCCGCAGCATTAGCGCTTCTCTTCTGACGATTGGCGAACGGATTATTGCTCCAAGTTCTGTTGTAGTTAGCAGCCTCTCGAACCATATCCTTCTTCTGCTTATCCAGATTCTGTTTAGCGCTGTCTCTAGCCTTCTCAGCCTTATCGAGTTCGTTTGCTGCCGCCTCAAGCTCCTTCTGGTAAGCGGCTCTCTTACTATCAAGAGATGTATCACTACCGCCTACTTCCTTGGCGCCCTGCAGAAACTTCTGATACTGACTTCTAGCGGTATCATATCTCTGCTTCGCGCTTGTGTAGGTTTTAGCCGCATCGTCATATCTCGCCTGAGCGCCTTCAATGTTCTTAGAGAGCTGATTCTTGCGAGCAAGAGCATTTTCCTGATACTTCTTCCACTGCTCTTTATGCTTTCTATAATATTCTGCATTGTAGCGCTTCTCGGCAGCCTTCTGCTCAGGTTTCTTGCCCCAAGAATGTTCGAGGTAATCCCACTGATCTTTCGACATATCTCACTTTCCTCCCATTAACATATTTGCCATTTGAGCAATCTGATTAAACTGCTCTTGAGTGATCTCACCATTCTGCATCTTTTGCTGAATAATCTGCTGAGGACTCATTTGAGCATTTTGATTAAATTGCTGCTGGAATGAATTAAACTGACTGATAAAATTGTTGAATCCGCCCATCTGACCGAATAAGGGATTCTGAGGGTTAAAATTAAACATATTATTCATGAATCATTACCCCTTTAGCTCTTTGTATAGCGCTTCAAATTTGGCTTTCATCTCATCAAACTCCGACTTAGACACCGTTGGTTCCGGGTCTTGAATAGGGGAATTTGTCGGCTGAGGAATCTGTGTAATAGGACTTTGAGTAGTCTCATTCAAATCCCATGTACGCTGAGTAAGATCTACGCCATACATATCTCGAGCCTTCAAACAAAGTTCATGCTCTGGAAAATTGAAGATCGCGATAGTTTGCCCAGCCATAGGAGTGTAATATCCATACTCTTGACGGGAGTTTACCATATAGCAAACCGTAATCCCTCGCTGTTCTGTAGCCATTTGTGTCGGCTGCTGGATTTGAGGATTCCCAAACCAATTAACATAATTCTGAGGCGGTTGGGGATTTGACTGAGTTTGCATAGGTTGGATCATCGGCTGTGTTCTTGTGGTACTAGGACCGGGCTGAATCTGCCCATTTTGATTGCCTCCATAATTCGCCATCATTATTTATTACCACTCCTTCCTCCAATAATAAATGGGCGTTTTGTCTCCAGAATCAAAAGTATCGTAGTAATCACCATTTACGACTGCTATGACATGCCCCGACGTTTTCAGAATATAAGAACCATATCTGTAATCTTCACAGAAATCTCTCACAGTATAACAATCAGGACAAGTGTTTGGTAACATGTGTCTTGTATACCCGATCTTTGACAAAAGCATTCCCCACATCCTGTCCGATGAAGGCATGTCGAAATTCTGTCTGCAAATGTCTATGACCGAGTCAAAAGCTTCTAACCAAGTAAGCCCTTCAAGCCTACAGATAGCTCTGATTGTGCAATCTGATACGTGCTTTCCTTTTGGGTTTGGATTGTAGTAGATGTACATAGTGTTAAGTATTCAGATCATCCATCCCAGGATCGACCTCGACGTTGAGACGCCACGCAAGCTCTTTACAAGCTTTTTCAAGCGCGTCAACCGCGATAGAAGATGCTGGTGGATCAAATATAAGTTTTACTCGCATGTACACATAAGACTTCACTTGTGGGAGATAAGCTGCCGGATAAGAATCTCCTAGAAATTCTGCCCATGTCTGGGTAGCGTTCGTCAGAAGAAATCCCTTTGTCCCTATGCCCATCTGAACAAGATTCGCTAGGAACGTGTTTGCGTGAAGAATTATGTCTTGGTCGAAATAGGTATTATCTGTCGTGGAACCTCCGAGAAGCTTTCGGATGTCCTGCAGGATTGAGTCATTCATCGAGGTTCCTCCTTTGATACGTCTTTACGAAACGGTCTTAAACCCTTCGAGCTTTGTGCGAATCACAGAATCGTCATCGCGCTTGTACGCCTCCTCATAAGCCTTCTGCTGTTTGTACCAATTTCTTGCCTTTGTCTTAGACTCGCTAGGAAGCAATACCATACCTATAGGAGTTACTCCGGTAGCCATAAGAGTCATAGAAGCCGCTGAAATAAGTCCATCTGTAATATATGTGGACGCTGGTATAACAGAACCGTCAACATATTCTTTTCGCCGACCATCCTTGTCGATCTTAAAAGACTTATAGTTAATGTCCTTGATCTGTTTATCGCCATACTTTTCCTTGGCATCTGAAACCATCTTCTTGTATTCCTCATGGTTCTCCATATAATCAAGCAGCATTTGGCTTGCCACAGAAAGTTTCATTTCTGCCTTAGAAAGTTTCTTTTGCGTAAGTTTTCCTTTTTCTTCAGCCTTTCTAACTCTCTCAAGATACTTTTTGGCCTGCTTCATGGATCTTCTTTCGTTATAACCGCTCTGAACAGTCTTTACTCTCTGATTCTCAATGAGCCTCTTATCTGTTCTCATATATCTCTTCCGGCCAGCATCGGTAAGAGATCCGTCAGCATTTTGATACCGTCTAACGCCCCACTTTTGCCCCATGATACCATGGTGCTGTAAAGTGGTTTGAGCGAGGATTTCATCGTTTAGAAAATCTCTAGACATGGGGGGTTCCTCCTTTTTTAGTAGATCATTCATTCGCTACAACTTTAGCGTTGATCCAGCCATCTCCGGCAGGAGTCGTACATGCATAAAAACGCTCATTTGTCCAATCGTAGCAAATACTGTTTGGATTGTATGAGATCACATCTCCTGGATGTAGTTCTGTAAGAACCGCTTCGTAGTCATTTGTGATCCATGGGTGCCTGCGTATGGAGATGGCTTTCTTAGTTATTTTGAATGTTGGCATGGCTATTAACCTACGCTTTATCGGATTAATAATAGAAATCGGTAATTCCGAATTGCTCGTAAACATTTACATAATTTTCAATAGCATTCCAATGAGCCTCGTTAAGCTTATTAAGCCGCTCCATTGTCGTTTTATCGCCAGACATCTTATTAGCTGCGACCGTTGCTGAGGAGGTAAGTTGCTTAAGTTTCTTATCGACACTTTTCATCTTGCCAATATTTTCTTTAAACTTTTCAGCTTTTGGCGTCATACTTCTCTTAAGTTCACCGGCAGCTTTAAGATTACTTAAAGCCATCTCTCTAGCTTTATCTGCCTGGGCGTCGTTTCTACCGCCACGCTTATATAAGGCCATATCCTTCTTATAAGCGTTCATTAACTTTTTATACTTCTTGCTATCTCTTGCGAGTTCAGAATACAAAATATCGTTTTCCGTCTTAATAGCGTCGAAATCTTTTTGGATGTCATTGTATTTATCCTCATAGAACTTCATCGACTTTACAGCATAATCATTATTGTAGGCGTCTTGCGTCTTTTTGACATTTTGAGCGGCTTCGTATAACGCCTTCTTATAATATTGCTGCCAACGTTCTTTATTTCGTCGGTAATACTCGGCATTGTATTCTTTCTCTCTAGCCTTCTGCTCTGGCTTCTTACCCCAAGAGTGCTGGAGGTAATCCGATAAAAAATCTCTGGACATTCGTAAGCTCCTCCTTACCATCCAAATTTTCGTTTTAGAAATTGGATTCCTTGGTCGATGGCGTTCGCAACTTCAGAAACCGCGTATTGTCGTTTAAACATCGAATACTGTTTCTCAGCTATTGCTCTAGCTTTCGCGGCCTCGTTAGCAGCCGTCAAAGTTGCTCGACGCTTGGCCATGGATTCGTGGCCTTGCTTAACCGCTTTCTTGCGAAGATCTCTATAAAACTTGTTGGTATCTTTATAGGTCTGCTTCCACTTGTCGCGGTTCTTCTTATAGTACTCGGCATTGTATTCTTTCTTCTTCTGACTTTTGAAGGCATGCTGCAAGAAATCTATAGACATAACTACCTCCATGGTATTGTATCGTTTGGTTTTCGATCAGCAGGTCTTCTCGACGTTACAAGATCCATGTCGCCGAAATGAATAGCTTGGTGCGTGTAGAAAGATACACAAACTACGTTCTCAGGATCTAAAAGATTCGATGAGCGATTCGTAATATCTTCGATTGTTATAGGATTTATGTGATGGATGTAGAGACCTTTTGAGATTGGATAGTCTGGGTGGGCAAGATCGCAACCAGCGTCTCGAAGCACAATATCTCTTTTGAACCTTGTCCATTCGTATGAATGGTAGAACGCTTGATTCATATGCCGATGAGATCCAAACGTCGCAGATCCAGGTTTTCCATGAAGAAGTAAATACTCAAGTCTTTCGTCAAACGTCTTGAGTTTGATGAGGTCTGAGTATGTTCGAATCATGTGTCATCGATCTCCTCGTATGACTTTTGTCCAGAATATAACCTCATAGCGTTGATGGCTTTCTCGTAAAGCTCTTCGACACGCTTGGCCGACTCTATGGCTTCTGTCTTAGCGTCGAGGTTACGCATCTGCTTTTCCATCATCTCTTTTTCCATCTGTTCCTTGGTCGTTCCTAGCTTTAAATAATGAACGATCAGTTGGTTGGACGCCGTCCCATCCAGTAATCGTTCCTCTGCCAAATCCATGGCGAGTGAAACTAATCGATTCTCCCTTGCTTCGGGGGTCATCGCCGGAGGAAGGCGTCGCTTATTACTCTGTTTGTTAGAGTTTGCCACGACTTGCCACTCCTTTCGATAACTTTTTCTAGTCTTTCTGTAGCTTTTCATGCTCTTTCTCTAGCGTTTGCGAGACTTTGAGTTCGCAAGAAGGTATAGTGGAGGGACGGAGTACTGACGGACTTTATGGAGGCGCCCGCAAACGCTGTAGGTAGAGCATGAAATATCAATGAAGAAACTTGAAAAGGCACCCGCCGGGGAAAATATCAAG
>JAGCGE010000196.1 GCA_017649745.1 Clostridiales bacterium
ATCACCGAGTGCCTCAGCTACGGAAGCAACTGCCTTCTGAACATCAGGATCATTCTGAGCTTCAGGCTTACTCTTAACGCGAACGTTCTTAAGAACCAGCGGATAGAATACTACATGAGCAGCAAGTTCGCTCATCGGCTTTTCCTTAGCGAGCATGACTTCCATGAGCTTCAATGAAGTAAGGATACCGTCACCGGTCGTAGCATACTTGGAGAAGATGATGTGACCGCTCTGCTCACCGCCGATACGGTTGCCTGTCTCTACCATGTTCTCATATACGTACTTGTCACCGACCTTGGTCTTCTCATACTCGATGCCGATCTTGTCAAGAGCCTTGTATAGTCCGAAGTTAGACATAACTGTCGTAACGACTTTGTTATTGATGAGCTTGCCTCTCTCCTTCATGTACTTACCGTAGATGTAGAGGATATGGTCACCTGTAACAATGTTACCTTTCTCGTCAACAGCGAGGCAGCGGTCTGCATCGCCGTCATAAGCGAATCCGATATCGAGACCCTTCTCGACAACGAACTTCTGCAGATGCTCGATATGTGTGCTTCCGCAATCTGTGTTGATGTTGTAGCCGTCAGGCTCGTCGTTGATAACATATGTCTTAGCTCCGAGGGCATCGAAAACGCCTCTTGCAATGGACCATGAAGCACCGTTGGCACAATCAAGGCCAACCTTCTTATCCTTAAAACTGTACTTGGACATGGAGATGAGATAACCGATATAACGGTTACGTCCTGCCACATAGTCAACTGTTCTTCCGATAGCATCTCTTTCAGCGAGAGGAACTTCGATCTTGCCGTCGATATAATCCTCGACCATAAGGATCGTCTCTTCGTCCATCTTCTCACCGTTGCTGTTAAGCAGCTTGATGCCGTTATCGTAATACGGGTTGTGAGAAGCGGAGATCATGATACCGCAGTCAAAATCATCAACACGTGCGATGTAGGATACTGAAGGTGTTGTTGTTACGTGCATGATGTAAGCGTCTGCACCGGATGCCATAAGGCCCGTGCAAAGAGCATACTCGAACATGTAGCTTGAACGTCTGGTATCTTTACCGATAACTACCTTAGCTTTCTTGCCCTGCTTAGCACCGTAGTACCAGCCGAGGAAGCGGCCGATCTTAATCGCATGCTCATAATCAAGGTTCTTGTTGGCTTCGCCTCTGAAGCCGTCTGTTCCAAAATACTTTCCCATTGATGTCTCCTAACTGTTTACACTTTTTGTACGATCACACCGTTGTCCTTGAAGATGCTGTTCTCCGGAACAACGCCTCTTACGCATGACGTAGGATAGATATTGCTGTGTCTGCCGATAACCGTTCCCGGATTGCAGACCGTATTGCAGCCGACTTCAACATAATCACCGAGCATGGCACCGAACTTCTTGATGCCTGTCTCGATGTTCTCTGTTCCGTTGTGGACTACAACGAGTTTCTTATCTGATTTTACGTTGGAAGTGATCGAACCTGCACCCATATGTGAGTAGTATCCGAGGATACTGTCTCCTACATAATTATAGTGAGGTGTCTGAACGTGATCGAAAAGGATTACGTTCTTAAGCTCGCAGGAGTTACCGACTACGCAGTTGGCACCTACGAGTGCACTGCCTCTGATGAAGGCACAGTGTCTTACTTCGGTCTCAGGACCGATGATGCACGGAGCACCAAGATAAGCTGACGGGAAAACTGTAGCTGTCTTGTGGACCCAAACATTCTCGGATACTTCTTCATAATCGTCGCCGAGTGTAGGACCCAAAGCAAGGATCATATCCTTGATACCTTTCAAAGCTTCCCACGGATAAGTGAATCCGGACAGATAATCCTTTGCGAGAGTATGGTCCAGATCGTACAAATCTTTAATCGTATACATTGTCAAACCTCAAAGTCTTTCCTTTTTTTCGATATCAAGAAAATACTTGTATGTGTCAACGGTGAGCTCGCCGCATGCTTCCTCATCGCAAGCGATGATGGCTGCATTGTGCATCTGGAGCGCACTGCATGTCCACTTCTGGCTTACGCCGCCCTCGACAGTAGCTGCAAGAGCTCTTGCCTTGTTGTGACCTGAGATAAGAACGAGAACTTCCTTGGAATCCGTAACTGTTCCGATACCAACGGAGAGGGCTTGTGCAGGCACCTTCTCCGGATCGCCTCCGAAGAAACGGGAATTGACGATCCTTGTGTCAGTCGTAAGGTCTCTTACGCCTGTTCTGGAAGAAAGTGATGTGTATGGCTCGTTGAATGCGAGGTGACCGTCAACGCCGATACCGCCCATGAACAGGTCGATTCCGCCGTAAGATGCGATCTTCTCCTCGTAGCGAGCACACTCGCCTTCCGGATCATCAGTCATTCCGTTAAGGATGTTGATGTTCTCTGCCTTCATGTCGACAAGATGATCGAAGAAATTGTCGTGCATGAAGTACCAGTAGCTCTGGTCATGCTCATGAGGAAGTCCGAGGTACTCGTCCATATTGAAAGTAACGACATTGGCAAAGGATACTTCGCCTGCCTTGTTTTTCTTAATGAGTTCCTTGTAAACACCGATCGGGGAGGAACCTGTAGGAAGTCCGAGAACGAACGGTCTTTGCTCCTTGTGAGCATTTATCTTTGCTGCGATGTAGTTGGCAGCCCACTTACACATATTGTCGTAATTATCTTGTATAACAACTCTCATCGTTATTTCTCCTTCAAACTTAAAGCCTCGAAGTCGGGGGAACCTCTGTTACGGTGTTGTTTCCGCTTTTTATTTTCCCCTTGTCGGCCCTTCGAAAAAGCCGTGGCAGAATCCGCCGAGTCTTTCGATAACTGCCATTCCTCGTCAACCACGTGGGTCCGGGCGCTAATAGGATCCCTAACCTCCTAGTCGGGAAAACTATTTTACAACCTGCCTAATATTTTCCTATTAAAACATTGGAGTTATTTTAAACTTTGTTTTCTTATTAGTCAATTTACCCAAAATCATGAGGTCATTTTTGACAATTTGCATTACGCGTACTCTTCCCACCAAGCCTCGGTGAAGCTGCTGATCTCATCGTAATCGACGGTCTGACCTATGCGCGGTGTGGCAAGGTTGAGGCCGGATGTTTTCGATGCCTCCGAAGCACGGATGATAGAATCATCCCAGTCGGTGTTACAGATACTGAAGGTGCCCCAGTGGACAGGGATGAGCCAGGCTGCCTTCGCGTCAACGCCTGCCTGGACGGTCTGTTCAGGGAACATGTGGATCTTTGCCCAGGAAGGATCGTATTGACCGCACTCGGCGATCATGAGATCAGGCGCGCCCAAAGTCTCGCCGACGCGGCTGAAGATGTCGTAATAGCCGCCGTCACCGGTGTAATAGACTTTGTGATATCCGTCGGAAAGATATAATCCGCCCCAGAGAGTGCTGTTGCCCTTGATAGGGTTACGGCCCGTGAAATGCTGGGACGGCGTAAGCGTGTAGGTAATGCCGTCGATGGTGATGCTCTCCCACCAGTTAAGCGCCGTGATCTTACCCTCATCGACGCCCCAACCTTTGAGGATGGTGTCGACGCCGAGAGGTACTATGACCTTCCCGACCTTGTCCTTGATTGCTTTGATGGTCTTATAGTCCAGATGATCGTAATGATCGTGGGATACAAAAAGAACGTCGATCTCCGGAAGTTCGTCTGTGGTCCACGGCAGCTCGGAAAACCTCTTCGGACCCGCAAAACCGACAGGTGACGAGCGGTCGCTCATGACGGGATCAACGAGGATCTTGGTACCTCCCATCTGGAGAAGGAACGACGAATGACCGATCCAGGTGAACGTCAGGTCGCCGTCTTCAGGGTTTTCGATGAGGTTCGGATCAGAAGATGCGATCATGGTCTTAGGAGTCTTGCGGCTGCTCGAGTAAGGATCACCGCTGCTCATAGTGGTGACGTCGTTTTCGTTATGGAACTTGCCGTCGTAGTATAGATTATTTTTCGAAGAGAAAGATTCCCTTTCAGACTTATCGGGGAGCTTGCCCACGGAAGGCGCGAAGAACAGGAATATCAGAACGGCGCACAAGATCACCAGGATAACGATGATCAGGATGAGCAATACGATTCCGATGACCTTAAGCATTTTCATGTTAAACCTCAATTAAATCCGCTGAATATGTCTTTGACATCGTCGAGGCTCGCGCCTATTGCGAGAACATGGTAAAGCTCGTTCTCGCCGATGCAGACGGATCTGTAGACTATCTTGCTGTCGCCGTTGATGTAGATATCGTACATACCGTACTGGACTCCGCCGATCGTTATGTAGCCTGAATCAGAGATGGTATCGACGCCTTCGGCTTCGTAACTTGCCATGATGGCATCGGAAAAATCAGAGATGAACAGGTTCTGTCCGCCCGTATAGTTCTTACAAAGTGAGATCGCCATCGCGACTCCCGGATCGGAATCCTTCTTGACGGCGAGCACCAGCGAATCGCCGTATGCCTTGAAATCCGCAAATCCCTCATCCTTCTCGGATACGAAACTGTAGCCTGACGGAAGCGTATATGTGGCGCCTGATGTTCCGATCTCGGCCGAATTGGAGCTCGGGCTCATCAGAAGCGGATAGTTCGCGCTTCCCGAAGTCGTGGCAGCGGTCGTCTCGGTAGGCTCCGGCGACGGGGTCGGAGTCGGTGTGGACGTTGCTGTCGGCTTAGGCTTAGTCGTTGCCGTCGGATCGGGTTTTGACGTAGCCGTAGGCTTAGGTGTGGCCGTAGGCTTCGGAGTAGCAGTAGGCTTCGGAGTAGCGGTCGGCTTAGGCGTGGATGTAGGTGAAGGTGTCGGTGTAGGCGTCGAAGTCGGAGTCGGACTTGGCGTCGGTGTAGGAGTTGAAGTCGGAGTAGGACTTGGTGTCGGGGTCGGCGTAGCCGTCTCGCTCGTTTCCTCTTCCGTCTCTTCGGAAGGTGTAGGAGTAGGCGTACTTGTCGGTTCCGTGGTCTCCTCCGAAGTCTCAGTGGTCTCCTCTGAAGTCGGCGGTGCAGGATTGATCTCCAATACCTCAGGATGATTCTCGCGAAGGTTCTTTTCTGCCTGCTCGTCGATCATTTCCTGCAGCGAGAAATCGCACGAGCTCAGAGCCAGCGCTGCACAGACGATCGCGAGAATCGGGATAAACCTTCTCTTCATACCTTAAAGTCACCTCAAATCAATTTGACTAATGATACCACACTTCCCGTTTCTCCACAAAATAAAGCCTCCCCTCTTCGGGAAGGCCTTTGGGTGGTATGAAGTATATGTAAAATCAAGCTGCAGGTGTTGTCATTGCGATAGGAGTGAGGATCCTGTTACAGGAAAAATCCTCGCGGCGAAATGTCATCTCCCCGAATCTCCTTATTACATCCTCGTCTTCGATCTCGTCGATGCAATCATAAAACTCGTTCTCATCATCATAGAGCATAAAGAATCTGAGCTCTTCGAATTCCTCTTTGTTCAGTTCGTAAATCGTTCTTGTGTCTGTCATTTTCTTTTCCTCCTCTTGCCGAGTCATTTCTTATGGTTCAATCATAATACGTGCCCTGATCGAATACCACTTACACTCGTTGTAAGGTTTCTCATTGGGCTATGTCTTGAGATCCGACCTTAAGTTCCTTTTCCTCTCGAAAACACTCGCCGATTTTTCCATCTGTCTATAGGACGAGGCTTTTCTTCGTTTTGTTCCAACCAAAAGTCGGAAAAATTGCGGCAAAGGAACACTTATGCTAAAGACTTCTCGAACTTTTTCATTTCAAGATAATAACTTCTCATCTCTTTCTTGAGTTCATTAACGTAATCTTCCTGTGCCTCGTATCTAGTGACCAGATCCGCATATCTTTGTCTTGCTTCCTTAAGTCTTCTTCTGAAAAGCCAGCAATCAGTAAGTTCTCTTCCGCAGATAAGAACGAATAATCCTGTCGGAATAGCCAGGGCACCATACAGGATCAGGTTGTCGTTTTTTAGGATATCCTGAATCTTCTGAAGTTCTGATCTTTTGTTGATCCCATCGTTCTTTTGTCTTTCAATGACTTCGGCTCTGTTTGCTGCTTCCTGCTTTTCGCGGGCGATGATGTCATCCTTCTCATTTCCTGTTGTATCCAATACGACTTCGTTCTTGGTCTTGGCGTTCTCCATTACAGTTCTCTTAGAGGAAGGTGCTTTTATTACCAGGAAAATAAGCGCGACGATCCCGAGATATATGACAAAGTTTTTCAATAAGGTCTTGGACAACCTTCTTAATCTTCCGCCAAAACCTTTGAGTTTATCATCGGTAAGGTCATTATAGGAAAATCCTTGTTCCTCATAATCCACGAGAGCGGAAAGTTTCGACTCGCGACATTCCTCAGATTTTATCTCCTCGGCTACGGCTTTGCGGCCGGTCTTGACCAGATTAGTCATGCTGCTAAAGTATTCCTTGTAATCCGGATCCACTTCCCCTTTGAATCTCCCGAGCCTTCTCACGACATTTGAGAAATTGCGCTTGCGATAGGTCTCTGTCAGACCCAATTCCGATACTGACCTGATCTTAATGGAGATCAACAGAAGACCTCTGATCGCGAAGAAATTCTTCGGATCTTTTTGGAGCATGAATTCATATGCCCGCTTGGCAGAATCTGTCTCACCGATGCTCAATGCTCTGTCGGCCATGCCCAGTACTTCGTCTTCCCGAAAATACTCGTAATCAAAAGTCACGCCGCAGAACGCGCACTCATACATCTGGCGCTCCGGATCTATCTTGAGATTGCCGCCGCATGCCGGACAGATATGTGTCTTTACTGTTGTGTTATCTACCTTCATTTCTCTCTCCGAAAAAAAGTTTTCACTTAGATAATCACCAAAACACTGCCCGAGGTTTCACATCATTATCCGAGTTCACAGATCTTATAACAGAAATAACTTCCCGGAACGATATTGTCATCGTCATAATAGAGAAGACCGAGCCTGCTGTAGCTGAATGATCTTTTATAGTCATCCTTTATAAGTTCATCGTAAGCTTTCTGATAAGAATCAAGATCCGCGCCGCCGATCGCGAAAGTCATATGAAACATGTAATCGTCATCATGTTCCGCAGGACATGGTCCGAAAAGTTCGACCAATCCTTCGTTCAATTTCTTCTGTGCATCCAGAAGCTCAGGCGAAGATTTTGCCTCCAGCATCATGACTCCTGACTTCATTCCTCCGAGCACGACTGACGGAAACATTTGGATGCCGACGAATTCTATATCAAACGGCTTCAGTTTCTTCGCATAGGAATCGAAGAATTCCTCCATCTTTTCGAGCGAAGGTATCACGAACGGCTGCTTCAATGACACGTGCTGCGGAAGCCTCGCCATTTCAAATCCCATTCCGCCTGCGCGGTGTGCCCTGAGCATGAGCTTACGGCCGTAGTTCTCCGCCTCGTCATCTGCTATCAAAACTATTGTTGCTTTCATCTTGCCTGATCTTCCTTTCTCATCTCCAGTTCGAGACAGTTCCAGTTCTCGTCTCCGATAGAATATCTTTCCACAACGCCGGTATCCTTAAATCCTGACTTAATATAGCAATTCAGCGCCGCCTTATTCTCCTCGAAAACACCGATGGTTATCCTTCTTGCGCCCATGATATTGAACGCATATTCCGCCGCAAGTTTTATCATCTCTTTGCCGAGGCCCTGCCCTCTTCTCGAATCGTCAAGGATAACGTATCCGAACCTTACGGTGTTGATGTCGGATGCGTCCGGAAAGCGGATGTTCAGATGTCCGCAGATCCCCTCTTCGTCATAGGCAGTAAAATGGTATACATCTTCACAGCCTTCGGAATTTTCATACTGGTCATTCAGGTCAAAAGGAGTGATCGGATAATGATCGAATCTGTCCGCACACCAGAACCTGAAGATGCGTTCACTTTTGAACCATCCCGTGATCAGGTCGGCATCGCTCTTTCTATATGGTCTCAGTCGTAACATTTTTATTCCTCACTTATATCGATTATATATCTTTGTATATCCGTCTCGAAAACGTCGCTATAGAACTCCGCATCCAGCACACCGCCGTTATTTTGTATCGTCTTAGCAGACGCGATGTTAACTGTGTCGCAGGTGACGATGACCTTATCGATCCCCATCGTCCCGCACACCCGAAGCGCCTCCTTGAGCATACTTGTCGCATAGCCCTTTCTTCGCTCGGACGGACGGATGCAGTATCCGATGTGGCCGCCCTGTGTTCGAAGAAAATCATTAAGGCGAAGTCGTATATTCGTCATTCCCACGACCCTGTTATCTTCCTCGCGCACATAGAAATATGTCAGCGCGGGAACTCGTCCCGGACGAAGATTTGCAACATCGACATCCTCGATTACCTTCTTAAGCCAGTCCTCATAAGTGGCGGTCCTCAACATCTCGTCGAGCGATCCTGTTCCGTCGATCTCGGAGCCGTATTCACGCAGCTCATTTATGAAGTCGATCGCCTGATCCTTGACCTCTAAGGTTGGAAAAACCAATCTCATTTTTTACACCTCTTTCTCCATATATCCGCAAGTGAACGGAAAGAAATCGTACTTCACGGAATCCGTGTGCACGAAGCCGAAACTCTCGTACCATTTGCGCAGTATTTTGTTCTC
>JAGCGE010000197.1 GCA_017649745.1 Clostridiales bacterium
AGAACGATGATCTTGATCGTGTCGAGCTTAAGGAAGTTAGCACCCTGAGCTGTAGCACCAACTGTAACACCGAGGAAGATAGTTACGATGTTGCAGAGAGCATTCTGTGCTGTATCGGAAAGACGCTCTGTAACGCCTGACTCACGGAAGAGGTTACCAAGCATGAGCATACCGAGGAGAGGTCCAACGGATGGGAGAAGGAGTGTACAGATAACTGTAACGATGAAAGGGACGCAGATCTTCTCTACCTTTGATACTTTTCTGAGCAGCTCCATCTTTACCTGGCGCTGCTTCTTTGTTGTGAGAAGCTTCATGAGCGGTGGCTGGATCATAGGAATCAAAGCCATGTACGAATAAGCTGCGATAGCGATAGCAGGGAGGATCTCAGGTGCGAGCTTCGTTGTAAGGAAGATAGCTGTAGGGCCGTCAGCACCACCGATGATAGCGATGGAAGCAGCCTGGTTAGCTGTGAATCCGAGAAGCGTAGCAATAATGAACGCGAATGAGATACCGAACTGAGCGCCTGCACCCATAAAGAGGGAAGAAGGACGAGCGATCAATGGTCCGAAGTCTGTCATGGCACCAACTGCCATAAATATGAGACAAGGGAAGATCGATAACTTAACTCCAAGATAGATGAAGTCTAGAAGTCCTACGCTAAGGCTTCCCGCCATACCTTCTTCAGTACCTGTTCCGAGAAGTTCCCAGTGAACGTGTCCGCCTGCGAAGATCTCAGGATGGTAGAGGTCAGCGAGAGGAAGATTGCTCAAGAGCATACCGAATGCGATCGGTAAGAGGAGCAATGGCTCGAATTTCTTTCCTACGGCCAAATAGATGAGCACGAAGGAAATTACGAGCATGATGGCATTACGGATATCGATGTTAGCAAATCCGGATGACTGCCATAAGTTTAATAATGCATCAATAAACACTTTTTATGCCTCCCGTAGATCAAGAAATACTTACAAGGACATCGCCTGTGTTAACTGAAGCACCCTTGGAAGTCAAGACCTGCGCAACTGTACCTGAGCAAGGTGCATAGATCTCATTCTCCATCTTCATAGCTTCAAGGATGCAAACGAGGTCGCCTTCGTTTACCTTAGCACCTACTGAAACTTTAACGTTAAGGATCGTTCCAGGCATTGGTGCAGTAACAGGTGTTGTACCTGCAGCAGCAGTAGCGGCAGGAGCAGCAGCCGGAGCCGGAGCAGCGGCTGCAGGTGCAGCAGCTGGAGCAGCTGCAACAGGAGCAGGAGCTGCTGTTACGGTTGTGGTCTTAAGAAGATTAGCCTTGCCCTTCTCTACCTCAACCTCATATTCTTTATCATTGATAGTAACTTTATAGATCATTTGAGGTAACTCCTTTACTTATTCTCTACGAGAGTGATGGATTTAAACACGAGCTCTGAAAGAGGGATGCCCGTATTGTCGCTTACGATAGCCATGATCATAGCTGCTGTCTTCTCATCGCAACCCTTGAGCTTAAGGCTTCCGGAAGAGAACTCTTCTTCAGCTGCAGCTTCAACAGCAGGAGCCGGTGTAGCAGCAGGAGAAGCAGCTGGCTTCTCTTCTTCAGTCTTAGTAGCCTTTTCGAGACAACCGATGATAGCAGAGAAGATCTTGATAGCAACACATATAAGTAAAAGGACACCGAAAACGACAGCGATCGTAAATCCTGCTACGGCAAGAGCCTCAGGAATAGTAGCCTGATCAGCACCTGTAAGCAGATTAACAACGTAATGAGTCATTTATCTTAGTCCTCCTTCTTCTCGATAGTGTAATTAACAGTATTGGATTCCTGTTCCTCACGATATTCGAAGAACTTCTCTGCATTTGTAGGGAATGCGATCCAGGAGAGAACATCCTCGTCAGATCTTGCGACCTTACCGAGCTCCTTCTTAGCATCTTCGAACTGAGGCTTCAATGTATCAGCGAAACGGCATGTGATGAGCTCTTCGTCACCCCAAACCTTTTTAACGAGTTCCTGATTAACTTCACCAGGAGCCTTACCGTACTCACCCTTGAGGTAAGCCTTAACTTCCTTGGAAACGTTCTTGTAACGCTCGCCTGCGAGTACGTTAGCTGTAGCCTGAACACCAACCATCTGGCTAATAGGTGTAACGAGTGGTGGGTAACCCAAGTCCTTACGAACGTTAGGTACTTCTGCAAGAACCTCATCAAGTCTGTCGTATGCGTTCTGAGCCTTGAGCTGAGCTACGAGGTTAGAGAGCATTCCGCCAGGTACCTGATATACGAGAGCGTCTGTCTTTGTACCCATTACGTATGGATCAAGTCCGCCGGACTCG
This sequence comes from Clostridiales bacterium, assembly GCA_017649745.1. The sequence goes on from JAGCGE010000197.1 coordinate 2,307, forward strand.
AGGAACTTAGCCTTAACCGGAGCGAAGAAGTCGTTGATCTCCTTGAGCTTCTTGGAATCAAGAGTTGTCTCGTATCCGAGCTGCTCGAGAGCATACTTCATTGTCTCTGTAGCAGGCTGAGCTGTACCGCCTGAGAACTGTGAGATAGCGCAGTCGATACCGTCGCATCCAGCCTCAACAGCCTTAAGGTATGTCATTGGGCCAAGACCTGTTGTTGCATGTGTGTGGAGGAATACAGGGAGCTTAGTAGAAGACTTAAGAGCCTTGATGAGCTTATAAGCTTCGTCTGGTCCCATGATACCAGCCATATCCTTAACGCAGATAGAGCTTACGCCCATATCTTCGAGTTCCTTACCCATCTGAGCATACTTCTCAAGAGTATGTACAGGGCTTGTTGTGTAGCAGATACAACCCTGAGCGTGCTTACCGCACTTCTTAACCTCGTCTACTGCTACTTCGATATTTCTGAAGTCATTCAAAGCGTCGAAAATACGGAAGATGTCCATTCCGTTCTCTGCTGATTTTCTGACGAAGAGTCTTACAACGTCATCTGGATAATGCTTGTATCCAAGGATATTCTGTCCTCTCAAGAGCATCTGAAGAGGTGTCTTAGGGCACTTAGCCTTGATCTTACGAAGTCTCTCCCATGGATCTTCGTTCAGATAACGAAGGCAGGAATCGAATGTAGCGCCGCCCCAGCACTCGAGTGAGTAGTAGCCGGCATTGTCCAATGTCTCGAGGATGCCTTCGAAGTCAGAGAATGGCAAACGTGTAGCGATAAGTGACTGGTTCGCATCACGAAGTACCGTCTCGGTAATGTTAACTTTCATAAAGTCACGCTCCTTATATTTAGATTGAATGATATTAAATAATAAAAAACATTATTAACCTATATGAGTATATTCAAATCACAAGTCAATGTATAGTCGAAAATATTCATTTTTTTGTTAGTTTTCTTGGAAACACTCTTTTATCTCAGCCATAATGTCAGATACCTTCGAGAGGAAAACGTTTTCCTGCGGTTTTTCCTCATCAAAGAACAACATGATAGGCAGTTTCTCTTCTTTGGTGAAGAGCAAAAAACAGCTGTTTTCGTTTCTTTTCGAGCGGTTCTTTGTATAAGCCTGAAGATCGCTGATGATAATGTCTATCGTACTCTTCGAAAAGTCATCCTCGAATTCATCTTTAGCCTTGAACAGAAGCTGCTTTGCCTCAAGGACAGTCATCTTCGTGAGCTTCTCATCAAGTTCAGGTCTTGTGTAGAAGTAATCCATGATAGGATAGAATTCCTTACCGCCGATCTTAACGGAAGAGGCGTGTCTTACTACAAGAATATCGGAATCGTCTGTGAGAGTAGAATCCTTAAGATCTTCCTGGAGTGATTCCAGGATCTCTGCGTAGTCGTTGGAATTGTATGATGTTGAATCGTTTGGCATAATGTTCTCCTTAGGAATTTTTGCTCACAGTTTAACATATACTTTTCTCAAAGTTTGGTGTTTACAATAAATAACTGAGGTGATAGAATAAATTGCTCGCGGGAAGACTGCGCCCTTTTTTATGCGCGTTTTTTCGGGAAGCAAATAAAACGAAAGGAGAAGTATTGATGCCAACGTTCAATCAATTAGTTAAGTCCGGCAGACACGATAAGACATACAAGTCTGCTTCACCGGCATTGCTCTTCGGCTTGAACAC
>JAGCGE010000198.1 GCA_017649745.1 Clostridiales bacterium
GACGAGTTAGTATCTACTCTGTCTCACTGTTGTACCTGAATAATACAACAGTGATAGCTTTTACATCGCCCCTGTTTTACTTTTTATCATGCCTCCCTATGTAGAACATACTGAGATTATATCAAAAAGAGTTATCCGAGCGCTACATCAAGTGCCATCATTAATGTAAATCCGAAAGCGAACATTATTACTCCGATATTGGAGTGTTTTCCTTGAGACATCTCGGGGATCAGTTCCTCTACTACGACGTAGATCATGGCTCCTGCTGCAAAACTCAGAAGATAAGGCATTACAGGGACGAATAGTCCCGCCGCAAATATCGTCAGAAGTGTACCTATTGGTTCAACGGCGCCCGATAATGCGCCTCCCATAAATGCTTGCAGCTTCTTTCTTCCTTCAGATCGAAGCGGCATGGATATTATCGCGCCCTCAGGGAAGTTCTGAATAGCGATACCAAGTGCGAGAGCTAAGGCTCCACCTGCCGAGATAGTAGCATTCCCTGACAAGAACCCTGCGTAAACGACACCTACCGCCATTCCTTCAGGGATATTATGAAGCGTGACAGCAAGTACCATCATGGTGGTCTTCTTGAGCTTAGCCTTAGGACCTTCTGCCTTATCTGTATTGAGGTGTAGGTGAGGGATGACAGAGTCGAGTAATAATAGGAAGAGTATTCCAAGCCAAAATCCGATGAATGCAGGTAGAAAGGAGAGCATGCCCATTCCTTCCGATTGTTCCATGGCTGGAATTATAAGACTCCATATCGAAGCAGCAACCATGACACCGGCTGCAAAACCTGTAAGGGCCCTCTGGACCATAATGTTCATATTTTTCTTCGTGAAGAAAACACAGGCTGAGCCGAGAGTCGTTCCGAGGAAAGGTATCATAAGTCCCATAGCTACATCAATATTCATTCCATTATGCCTCGCACCATTTATTTTTTTTATTATAATATTCATAGTGTCAGTTCGCAAATGCTAACTATTGACAATAGGAAGATAAATGATTATATTGTTAGCGGTTGCTAACTGGAATGACCGATCCGATGTGTAACCGGGTTTAAGCATAATAGACTCCATATATATTTCACCCCCTTAAGACATAAAGACAGTTGATCCCTGATCAGATCAGCTGTCTTTTATACGCGTTGAAAAAATGTATTGCAAAACAGGAAAATGGGTGTATTATTGTAGTGGTTAGCGAACACTAACCGTTTTTAATAACTAATGGTTAGTCGAGTCTAACTTTATTATATACATATCGGTTAGCCATTGCTAATCTTCGGAGGTGATAAATGATGCCGCTTTGCTTAGCTGAAAGAGGAGAGGAGAACGTTATCAGGAAGGTCGGGGGATCTCCTGAAGTAAAGAAACACCTGGAGGATCTGGGTTTTGTCGTAGGCAGCTCTGTAACAGTGGTCAATTCTCTTCATGGAAACATCATCGTTAACATTAAGGATTCAAGAGTCGCAATAAGTGAAGAGATGGCAAGAAAGATAATGATCTAAGGAGGAACAAATGATCACACTTAAAGAAACAAAGATCGGTCAGACCGTTAAGGTCAAGAAGATCCATGGTGAGGGGCCTATCAAAAGGAGGATCATGGATATGGGAATTACAAAGGGTGTCGAGATATATGTGCGCAAGGTGGCTCCGCTTGGTGATCCGATCGAGATAAATGTACGCGGTTATGAGCTTTCACTTCGTAAAGCTGATGCGCAGATGATAGAAGTTGAGTAATGTAAGAAAGGTAGAATGTAATGGATATCAAGATAGCTTTAGCCGGTAACCCGAATAGCGGAAAGACCACTCTTTTCAATGATCTGACGGGATCGAACCAGTTCGTTGGTAACTGGCCTGGAGTAACAGTAGAGAAGAAGGAAGGAAAGCTTAAAAAGCACGATGGCGTTATCATCACAGACCTTCCGGGTATTTATTCTCTCTCCCCGTATACACTGGAAGAAGTAGTAGCGAGAAATTATCTCATCAAGGAAAGACCTGATGCGATCCTCAATATCGTTGATGGTACAAACCTTGAGCGTAACCTTTATCTTACGACACAGTTGACGGAACTCGGTATCCCTGTTGTCGTAGCTATAAACATGATAGATGTCGTCCTTAAGAACGGTGATAAGATCGACATCAAGGAATTGAGCAAACAGCTCGGATGCAAGGTAGTGGAGATCTCTGCTCTTAAGGGAACAGGAATAATGGAAGCAGCGGAGGAAGCGATCGAAGCTGCTAACAACGGAAAGACTGTTCCAACTCATTCATTCTCAGGACCTGTTGAACATGCGATCGCTCATATAGAGGAAGCAGCAGTTCACGATATGCCTGATGAACAGCAGAGATGGTATGCGATCAAGATCTTCGAAAGAGATGATAAGGTCTTGGAGCAGATGAACCTTCCAAAGCAGAAACTGGATCATATCGAAGAAGATATCAAGGCTGCCGAGAGTGAACTTGATGATGATTCAGAATCGATAATCACGAATGAAAGATATATCTTTATCGCTAATGTGATAAAGGCTTCATATAGAAAGAAGAACAAAGGCAAGTTAACAAACTCAGATAAGATCGACAGGATCGTAACTAACAGATGGCTCGGTCTTCCGATCTTTGCACTTATCATGACGGTAGTTTATTACCTCTCCATGGTAACAGTCGGTGCGGCAGCAACAGATTGGGCAAACGATGGACTTTTCGGAGATGGATTCCACCTTTTCGGTATCGGTACTTCCAAGTATGAGGAAGCTGCTGAAGAATACGGAGATACTGATCTGATCGTTGCGGCTTTGGCTGATGAATACGGCGATGACGCGATAGTAGAAGCTCTCGAGAGCGAAGACGGTCTTGATGAGCAGCAGATCGAGACTTTAAGAGCATCAGTTACTTCTGATATGGTCCTCGCATATGATGTAGAAGATGAGGAGACATTGGAAGTATCAACTGAAGAAGCTTCTCATGATTATATCATCGGTGCACTCGATAACTACGGTAATGAGCCTGATCCTGCCGACTATGGTGTATGGGTCCCTGGTGTTCCTGTACTTGTAGAAGGTCTTCTTGACAAGATCGGATGTGTTGACTGGCTTAAGGGACTTATCCTTGATGGTATTGTAGCAGGTGTCGGCGCAGTATTGGGATTCGTTCCTCAGATGCTCGTTCTCTTCCTCCTTCTTGCGTTCCTCGAGTCCTGCGGTTACATGGCTCGTATCGCATTCGTTCTCGACAGAGTATTCAGAAAGTTTGGTCTTTCGGGTAAATCATTCATACCAATGCTCGTAGGTACCGGATGCGGAATCCCGGGTATCATGGCTTCTCGAACGATAGAAAACGAGCGCGACAGAAGAATGACTATAATCACGACAACATTTATCCCTTGCGGAGCTAAGGTTCCGTTCATTGCAATGATCGCAGGTGCGATATTCGGCGGTTCTAATCTTCAGAGATCTATCGTATCAGTATCGGCATACTTCATCGGTATGGCTGCTATCATCATATCGGGAATCATCCTTAAAAAGACAAGACCTTTTGCAGGTGATCCTGCTCCGTTCGTAATGGAGCTTCCTTCATACCATCTTCCTACTATCAGTAACCTCCTTCGATCCACATGGGAAAGAGGATGGTCATTCATCAAGAAGGCAGGAACGATCATCTTACTTTCAACAGTATTTGTATGGTTCGCTTCCTTCTTCGGAATCGTTGACGGCAAGCTCATGATGCTCGAAGAAGATCAGATCGATATGTCGTTCCTTGCTGCGATCGGTTCAGGAATCGCATGGATCTTCAAGCCTTTGGGCTGGGGCAACTGGCAGGCAGCTGTTGCATCGATCACAGGTCTTGTAGCTAAAGAGAATATCGTAGGTACGATGGGAATCCTTTACGGCGGCGGAGATGCAACTGTATATGAGACACTTGCTTCAGTATTTACAGGAATAACAGCATATTCATTCCTCGTATTTAATCTCCTTTGCGCTCCTTGCTTTGCAGCAATCGGTGCGATCAAGAGAGAGATGAACAACTGGAAGTGGACGCTTTTCGCTATCGCATACCAGTGCGGATTCGCGTATGTTGTCGGACTTCTCATTACTCAGATCGGAAACATCTTTACAGGTAACCCTAACATTATCGGAATCATAGTTTCGGTTGCACTTCTGATCTTCATCGGATATATGCTTTTCAGACCATACAAAGAGGCTAAGAAATTACAGGTAAGCGTGAAAGTGTGAGAGAATGATCGAATTCTTAAGACAATATTTAGGCAGCATAATATGTGGGATCGCGGTATTCGGGATTATCTTCCTTATCATATGGAATACTGTAAGGAAGAAGAAAAAAGGAATTTCGTCATGCGGATGTGGGTGCTCCAATTGTCCCATGAGCGGAAGCTGCCACGGAGAGAAGACAAAAACATAACCTCCTTATAAATTGTTATTCACATACGAAAAGACGTCCCTGAGAATCAGTTCTTAGGGACGTTCTCTTTATATCGAATCGAGGGATCTGCATCTATATATCTCTTCATTTGTCGATGAGCCTCTGTCATCCCAATGAGTGACAGATAATAAGCCTATCTCATCATTACTATCCATCAGGAGAAAGTATGCATCGGAATCTTTATTCAGACTACTATTTCCTTCTTTCATGACATAGATATTAATTCGGCACTGTTCTTTATATTCTTTAGCGTAATCAATTATGAACTTTGTAACTTCCTCTTTTGACGGAACTTCATCATTGTAGTAGAGCGCGATATTACATGTCTTGACCAAAGTAGTATCTTCGAATTCTTCAAGGCTCATACTTTCCATAGGATAAGTATAATTAGCGGTTAAGGTGACGAATTCATATCTGTCACAAGGGAATTTGTCCTCATAATATGTTTCCAGATATTCCGCGATCTCATCTTGGTAGTGGACGAACATGTAGTTGGAATAGAGCTCCCCGTTTCTTTTTTCGATCGTGTAATAGTTGTCTTTGCTGTTTGTCGTTACGACGATCCTCTTGGCTGAATCTAAAGGGTTCTCATAAGTAGCGGGATGACTGTAAAACACCGTGTTCTCGTTGTACGTCTTATTGAACTCCTCTATCCATTTACCCTGGCCGGGATAAGTTATGTTACCGCATGACGAGAGAAGAACTGCAGACAACAGTATTGTCGTGATAAATGATATAGATCTTCTATTTTTCATAGTATCAGTCTCCTTATGGTGTAATTTTACACTATATGGGAAAATATGCAAGTGTCATTTTTTGGACAATGTCAAATATACATTATCATTTTTGACTTGCATTAATAGGTTATGTTATATCTTTTAAGCAACTCAATCAAAAACTTGGAGGTTAAAGTGAAAAATCAGATATTTCAAAGAGCAGCGGCAGCTGTTCTGACGGTCGGATTGCTCCTGGGGGTCAACGGGGGCACGGTCTTTGCTGACATTAAAGATACGGTCGCAAACGCGATCGTTCTTGACGGTAAGACTTACGGCAATCAGGGCACCAAGCCGAACAACAACAAGACGACGATCACGGTTCCGTCTGATAAATACAAGACGGTCCAGTCAGCCATCGATGCTGCCAAGGAAGGCACCACGATCGTGATCAAGGGCCATTTCGAGGAGAAGCTGACGATCAAGAAGAGCGGCATTACCTTAAAGGGCGAAGGCAATGCCAAGATCAGCGGAAACGAGAGCATGGAATACGGCGATCTTCTTACGATCGAAGGTTCTAATATCGTAATCGAGGATCTCGAATTCACAGGTCTTTATCTGCGTGCACCGAACGATAAGGAGAGTGCGGGTGGTATCAGGGTCAAGCCCGGTTCAAGTAACGTCTATATCCTCAACTGTAAGATCCATGATCTCGGATGCATCTATAACTATACGGATGCTTCTAAGAGAAAGAAGTTCAACGGTCACGGTATAAGCGTTAAGGGTTCCGAATCAAAGAAGACATCCAACATCACCATAAGCGGATGTGAAGTCTACAATCTCACAACAGGTCGCAGTGAGTGTGTAGTACTGAACAACAACACGGAATACTTTACTCTTTCAAACAACTACATCCATGATAACGACAATATCGGTATCGACTGCGCCGGCGGATACGGCGGAGGTTATTCCACAGACTATACACGTAACGGTGAGATCTGCGGAAATGTGGTAAAGAAGATATCGTCTCTTCTTTTCAAAAATCCGGGATATATCGATGATAAGGGAAAGCCTCATGCAGGTTCAGACGGAATCTATGTTGACGGTGGTCGTGACATCTACATTCACGATAACTATGTAACTGAATGCGATATCGGACTTGAGATCGCTGCTGAGAACAAGGACTGGGTAGTATCTGGTGTTATCGCTGAGCGTAACCTTCTTGTCTATAACGATCAGTATGTTGGTCTTGCGATCGGCGGAAGTGACACTTCATGCGGTGTCGCGATGAACAATATCGTTCGCTATAACACGGTTATCAACAGCGGCGAACAGCACTGCCTTGTCGTTAAGGTCTCTTCTGATAACGAGATCACGAATAATATCTTCATTAGTGACGATAATCCGCGCAATAAGAGCGACTATTATTCGAGTAACAATGTTACAAACAACGCAAGTAACAGGGCTTCAGACCTTCCTGGCACAAATACGAAGATCGCGCTCGATGACGTTAAAGTTGACTTCAATAACAAGAAAGTTGAGATCGTAACCAAGACAGATATCAGTAAATTTGGTTATGACGGGGTCGATGAGAGCGGTACGGTAACTCCACCTGAGCAGATCGAAACTCCAACAACTGAGAAGGAAGAAGAGAAGAAGGAAGAGGAAAAGCAGACTAACCCGACAGGTAAACCAACTGACAATAAGCCGACAGATAACAAGCCTGCCGACAACAAGTCTGACGATAAGAACCAGGGTACTTCAAACCCAACTACCACAACGACTACACCTTCTTCTTCAGAGAAGACAGGCGATAAGACGAAGGCTTTTGTTGAGAAACTCTATACTGAAGTCCTTGGTCGTGAGAAAGACGAGGATGGCGCTAATTATTGGTATGAACAGCTCTATAACTTTAAAGCTTCAGGTGCTGATGTAGGACTCATGTTCGTGTGCAGTGATGAGTTTTCGAAAAGGAAGGTGTCTGATGACGAATTCCTTAAGATCATGTATAAGACATTCTTCAGCAGAGAGCCTGACGATAGCGGCTTTGCTTATTGGAAGAAGACACTTTCTTCAGGTACCACCAGAAATGATGTAGCTAGGAGTTTCGTTTATTCACAGGAGTGGGCTGATACATGTGCAGAGTTCGGTATCCGTTCAGGCGGAACGCTTAAGAGTAATGTGAAGATCGCTCCGACCGACAAGACATATTCTTTTGTCGAGAGGATGTACACGACTGCGCTCGGACGCACTTATGATGCTGAAGGAAGACAGTATTGGGCTGAGCTTCTTTCCAACTTTGATGTAACAGGTGAGAGCGTAGGAGCATTCTTCTTCCTGAGCGATGAGATGGAAGGATATCATCTTGGCAACAAGGAATACGTAAACAGGCTTTATCTCACATTCATGGATCGTGAAGCTGATGATAAGGGACTTTCGTACTGGGTTGATCTTCTTGATAAGGGTCACACGAGGAAAGACATCGTTTATGGCTTTACGAGAAGCGAAGAATTCGAAAGCAAGTGCATTGATGCAAGGATACTTCCTAACTGATGTTATGAACGATCTGATCCCCTTTGAGTGTTGATCTCGAAGGGGATTTTTATGTAAAGAAATTGGAGAGGATATCAGAGTTTATAGTGATTATTTTTTATTACGATTAGAGAAAAGTGCAGTTTTACACATTTCCTTCTATTGATTCGTTGCTAATTACAAATTGTTGAGGTAATATGCTATTAGAATATTTTGCGGTTAGCTACATTTTTTTCTAAAGGGGGGGGATAGTATGATAAACAGAGATAGATACTTACAGAAACTGATCAATAAAAAAGATAACGGTGTTGTTAAAGTAATTACCGGTATCCGCAGATGTGGAAAATCCTATCTTCTTTTCAATATATATCATCAATATCTGAATTCTATTGGAATAAATGACGACCATATTATAGAACTTGCTTTAGATGATGACCAAAACATCCGATACCGTAATCCCTTGGAGCTCGGAGAATACATCAGAAATCTGATCGTTGACAAAGATAAGATGTACTATGTTTTTATTGACGAGATTCAGAAAGTCGCTGATATTCCAAATCCTTATCTGCCAAACAGCGATGAGAAGATCGGGTTTGTCGATGTGATACTAGGTCTTATGAAGATCAAAAATATTGATCTATATGTCACTGGCAGTAATTCCAAGATGCTGTCATCAGATATTCTTACAGAATTCAGAGGCAAAGGGGATGAAGTAAGAATATATCCGCTCAGTTACCATGAGTTTTACAATGCCTACGGAGACGACAAACGCAATGCATGGCGAGACTATTTCACCTTTGGCGGAATGCCCTTCATCATGTCTCAGAAAACCACTTCAGATAAAGTTTCATATCTTACTTCTCTCTTTGACAAGATCTACCTGGATGACATAATGAATCGAAATAATATCATAAAAGACAAAAGCATACTTGATGATCTGCTGGATATTATATCATCATCTGTCGGTTCACTTACCAATCCGATCAAGATCCAAAAAACCTTTGAATCTGAAAAAAAGAAGAATATAACCGATGATACGATTGCCAAGTACCTTGAATACTTTAACGATGCGTTTCTCATCTCTAAAGCAAGAAGATATGATGTGAAGGGGCGCAAGTATATTGCATCTCCGTTTAAGTATTACTACACCGATATCGGACTTCGAAATGCTCGCCTCGGATTCAGACAGCAAGAGGAAACCCACATAATGGAAAACATAATCTATAACGAATTGATTATCCGTGGGGTTAATGTTGACGTCGGTATTGTTACCACATATGCAAAGGATAAGTCAGGGAAAAGCAATCGAGTGCAAAGAGAGATCGATTTTGTAGCGAATAATGGAAGCAATCGAGTTTATATTCAATCTGCATTTGCTATCCCGAATGAGAACAAGCGGATACAGGAGACTGCCTCTCTCAACTCAATGAAAGATTCTTTCGGAAAAGTCGTGATAGTCAAGGATAACATAAACCCTTGGCGCGACGAGAAAGGAATTCTTTATATAGGAATAGAGGATTTTTTGTTAGATGATAACGCAATTAATCTATAATAAATAAACTGTGTTTTTTGACGTTCTATGTATGCTATTATCATATTATCTTGATAATTGAACGGAGATATATGATGAAGAAGATCAGATGTGCGGTTTCGATACTGCTTTTAGCAGCGATCATGTGCGGTTGCACGGTGACAGAGACGCCTGATCCGACTGAGGAGACTGAAGAGACAGCTGTTGAAGAGCAGGTATCGGCGAGGCCACAGGATGATTACTATCGCTTTATAAATGAGGAGACGATAAGGGCTGCTCAGTTTAAGAACGGTTCGAATACTGCAGGCACTGCTTTCGATCAGGAGTTGGTCGATGACGATGTGAAAAGGATCGTCGAGGAGGTGATCCGGGGGACCGATTATGAGGCGGGAACTGAGGAGTTTCTGATCAAGACTGCTTATGAGAAATATCTCCTTTATGATTTTAATAATGCAGATATTCCTGATGATCTTCAGATGATATTCAAGCAGATCGACGAAGTTGAGTCGGTGGAAGAGCTGATCATGCTCGATGCGGTTCTCACGAGGGATTACGGAGCAGGCAATATTTTTAATCTCAGTGTAGGCGTAAATTACTTAAATTCAGGTAACAACGTGCTGACGTTCGAACCGTACCGTGCGATCGCAGGAACTGACTTTGTGTCACTTAGTGATTCGTATTCGCCGCTTGACAATGTCAAAGATGTCTCGATCGAAGTTATGAAGGCGATGGGACACGAGAATGAGGATTCGGAGAATGCCGGAACGAATCTCGGTTATATGGTTATGGATCTTTATAACGCTACTGATATGGAGATACTGGAATGCGAGAGAGGTTATGTATATTTCAAGTTGTATTCGAGGGAACAGATCGATCAGATAATGACCAATGTCGATCTTGATGCTTACCTTGGAACGATAGGTTACGATCTTGATCACTGCAATGAGTTCGGTATCTATGATCCAAGTCAGCTTCAGGCGTTGAATGATCTTCTTGTACCTGAGAATCTTGAAGGCCTAAAGGTTTCCGAATTGCTTAAACTTGCTGACAGATATTCGGAGTTTATTAACAAGAAATTCTATAATATCGGTACTTCAGACATCAGCCCTGATGAATCGCTTGAACGTGTGATGAATTCATTTGGTAAGGAGACAGATGTACTGTATGTCGAGAGATGTTACTCAGCTGAAACGGATGAAGCCGTCGTCTCACTTTTCGAAGAAATAAAGGAAGGATACAGAGGCCTGATATCTAATGCCAACTGGCTTACTGATGGCACGAAGGAGGGCCTTCTCCGTAAGCTCGAAAACATTGTCTGCGTTACGGGGATGGATATGAAGCGTCACGATCCTAATGACTACGCTGAGATCAACTGTCAGGATTACTATACGTTCTACCGTGACTATCTAAGGGTCGATCTAAAGTCTGATATCAATTCTCTCGGTGAAAGGATCGACAGGAAAGATATATTGATGCCGATGCAGGTCGTTAATGCGTGTTATGATCCTTCGCTCAATAATATAACGATAACGGCGGCGATCACGATCAAGCCTTTCTATGATAAGGATGCGGATCACTATACGAACCTTGGAGCTCTGGGTACTGTCATTGCTCATGAGATAGGTCATGCGTTTGACAGTAACGGAATACTTTTCGATCAGGACGGAGTGTATAATCCGACTTGGATCGCTCCTGAAGATATTGAGAAACTCGAGGAGAGAAATCAGAAGGCTGTAGCGTATTTTGAAGATAACTTCTCTATCCTTGATGTGTATCATGTGGACGGCGAGAAGACCCTCGGAGAGAACTTCGCCGATCTCTCGGGTATGGAGTGCGTAAGCAGTCTTGCGAAGGACAGGGAATCGCTCGTGAAGATCTTCGAGAGCTATGCGAAGTTGTGGAGCGTTAAGAGGGTGAATACTTCTGCCATGGAAATGCTCGAGAATGATACGCACAGTCCTGAGATCTTAAGGGTAAATGCGATCTTGTCGACGCTGGAAGTTTTTTATGAGACCTATGATGTGAAAGAGGGAGATGGCATGTATATCGCTCCCGAAAAGCGCATCTCGAGATGGTATTAAGGGGTGTCGATATGAGATTGGTTCTTAAGACAACGCTTAAAAATATCATCAGAAAACCGTTCAGATCTTTTATGGTCATATCGTCCATCTTCGTGTGCGCGGTAGTCGCACTGTTCTGCTTCGACCTCGCGATCACGGAAGGACATGAACTTATGGACTGGTTCAGTGAACTTGCGGGAACGGCTAACATGACGATAGCTACCAAGCAGCTCGAGAGGGTAAGGCTTCCTGAAGATATGCCTGACTGTACTATGGTCTATGTGAAGATCGTTAAAGAAACACTCTATAACGAGATCGAAGGCGAATATGCTTTTGTTAAGACGGATTCTATCAACATAGCGGGCGTTGATCTTGATCAGGCAGCTAAGCTCGATCTCATAGATCCGATCGATCTTAAAGATAACGAGACGATCATAACGGACAGGACTGCCAAGAAGCTTAATGTCAAGGTTGGAGATGTTGTTACTTTACATGATGTCGATGCGGAGGAACACGATTTTAAGGTTGTTGCCATCCGCCCGTCAGTCAACAAGAATATCGTGCTTCGCGACTCGACTTGTCTTGTTACTGAAAACGCGATAAAGATGCTGGCGCATGATGAGATAAGTACGGGAATGATCCTCATCGATTTCGCGGATGACAGTAAGGTGTCGGAGATGAAGGAGATCATTACTTCCGAAAATCCTGATGCAGTTGTCATTACCGATGAAGTAAGCGAAGAGACACAACAATATGTGGAAGAGATCATCGGTGTATTCGTGCTTCTGTTCGTGATAACTTTCCTTCTTGTAATCTTCATAACGGCATCGATATGTGAGAGGATCGTGTCAGAGAGAATGTCATTTATCGGAACGCTTCGAAGCCTTGGCATGAGCTCATCCAGGACTGCGAGGATCCTTCTTCTCGAAAACATTATCTATGCGTTAGTCGGATCGATACCGGGCATCGCACTATTCATCGCTTTAAGGCCGGTCATTTACGGAAAGCTCTATGTCGCAGACGAATATATGAAGATCCCTTCCTTGTCGCCGCTGCTTCCGGTAGGTGTTCTTGTCGGCGCTGTTCTCATAGAATGCATCATTCCTCTTAAGTCGATGATAAAGGCTCTTAAGGTGCCGATAAGAGATATCATCTTCGATAACAGAGATACGGAATATAAGTTCAGCAAGGTTACGATCACGATTGGATCCGTGCTACTGGTTGTTGCTGTCGTTACGGCCTTCTTCACTAATATCTTCCTTACGACTGCGTGCGTACTGTCGGCTGTTGTCGCGACCGCATTCCTGTTCCCTCTGGTGCTGAAGCTCGTCTCGGATATTGTTGTTAAGATATCCCTTAAGCTTAACAGCGAGAAATGGGCTCTTTCGGGACGAGAAGTCATAACTAAGAAGAGTACTGTTGCAAGCGGCGTCCTGTGTGCTACGTCGGCAACGATGTGCATACTGATATTTGTTCTCGCAAACAACATGATAGCGACCTTTGATCCTGACATCTATAACTGTGATGTTATCGTGACTTATTCCTATAATCAGAAGAGGCTTTCTTTTATCGAGCGTCTCGACGGCGTTCATGAGACTGAGAAGGTATACAGGATGACTGAGGACGTACTGATCAATGGCGATGAGAAAGCGACAACGGCAATGTTCTATGGTGTTCCGCAGGGAGGATATAAACTTTTCGGAGGGCTTGCTAATGTGCCTGAAGATATGGCTGACGGATCAGTGTGCGTAGAGAAGACGTGGGCCAATAATCACGACGTCAAGATAGGCGACACAGTGAAGTTTGTCTATAATCCTAATGGCCTGTTCCCGATAGAAGAAGAGTATGAAGTCGTGTCGTTCTTTATTGCCGATAAGTTCGAGAGCCTTAAGACAAACTTCGCCATAACTGAGAGTGATTTTATAAAGGTATTCCATGACGATCCTGTTTATCTGATGGTAAGATGCGATGATCCGGAAGCTACCTCTGAGAAGATCGAAACATACGCAGGCGATTATGGTTTCTCGATGACGAAAGAAGAAGTCATAGATATGATGACGGAAGATAACGGCCTGGCTGTAAAGATCTTTACTGTGATCATTTTTGTTGCGATCTTCATGACATGTCTAAGCCTCATAAGTAACCAGTTGATCGGCTTCGACGGAAGGAAGAAAGAGTGTGCTGTCATGATATCGACTTCGATGAGAAAGAGGACGCTGGCAGGTGTCCTGTTCCGCGAGATGCTGATCACTTCTGTGACTGCTTCGTCGGTTGGAGCGATAATGGCTTCCTTCATCTGTTTTGTTATAAAGAGGACTGTTGCTAATTCAGAGATCTTACAGGTCGATCTTAATATTGAGCCTAAGGTGATCCTTATCATGTGGCTTATTACTGCACTCATCTTCGCGCTGACTGTTCTGTTCCCGATCAACAGCATGAGGAAGATGAAATTGTCAGAACAATTGAAGTACGAATGATGCCAAGGAGATATGAATATGGATACGATAATCGAAGTTAAAAACGTGGGTAAGACTTTCGGAAAGAACACGACTCTTAACAGGGTCCTGGACGGTTGTGATCTTCGTGTATCGAAGGGCGAATTCGTATCTTTGATGGGCGCGTCCGGATCAGGTAAATCAACGCTTCTTTATCTCATTGGAGGCCTGGACAGAGACTTCGAAGGTAATATCGAATTGTGCGGTAAGGACATAGGTTCTTTGAAGGATCGCGAGCTGTCTGATCTGAGACTCAAGAATATAGGATTCGTGTTCCAATTCTATAATCTTGTAATGAATCTTAATGTTGAAGATAACATCATGCTTCCTTCAACGATAAACGGCAAGAAGAGAAGCGAGATAAAAAAGCATCTCGATGAGATCTTGGAGATCACGGGACTAACCGAGAAACGTAAGGCGATGCCTGCGACTTTGTCTGGCGGCCAGCAGCAGAGAGTAGCGATCGCGAGAGCGATATTAGGCGAGCCTTCTGTTATTCTTGCTGATGAGCCGACGGGTAACCTCGATTCGAATTCCTCAAGGGAGATCATGGAGCTTTTCGGAAGGCTTAATAAGGAGAAAGGCCTTACGATCCTTCAGGTTACGCACTCGTCAGAATGCGCGTCATACGGCACGAGGATCATCAGGCTCGAGAACGGAAAAGCCGTCGAATGAATGGATAAGAATTTGTTAAGAATTTAATAGTACTTCCGTAAAGAAGTCGCTCCGCAGTTACTGTATAGTCAAGGCATAAGATCACAGTAAAGCGGAGTGAATACATATGAATGCAATCTTAAGAACAGAAAAATTATGTAAGACTTTCTCGAATGACGGAGTCCAGCAGCACGTAATAAAGAACCTCGACCTGAGCATCATGGAACATGATCTTACAGTTGTCATGGGCGCATCGGGATCAGGTAAATCCACGCTTTTGTATGCTCTTTCGGGTATCGATAAGCCTTCGATGGGCAAGGTCTTTTTCGCGGATGAGGACATCTCGGAATTTAGTAATGACAAGCTCGCGATGTTCCGTAGAAAGAACTGCGGATTCGTATTCCAGAGCATCTATCTTCTCGAAAACATGAACGTTCTCGACAATATAATGACGAGTGCTCTTATCGCGCAGAAAAACTCTAAGGCTCTCGTTAAGAAAGTCAAGGAACTGCTCATAAGCGTCGGGATAAAAGAAGAGATGTGGAAGAAATATCCTAATCAGTTATCAGGCGGCGAGTGCCAGAGAGTCGGTATCGTAAGAGCGGTCGTGAACGATCCGAAGATACTCTTTGCAGATGAGCCGACAGGTGCTCTTAACTCTGCTTCGGGACAGGATGTACTGAACATATTCACCGATCTACATAAGAAAGGCCAGAGCATCGTTATGGTAACTCATGACCTTAGAACGGCTCTTCGCGGAAACAGGGTCATCTACTTAAGAGACGGCAATATCGTAGGTGAGTTCAGGATGCCTGACTACGGAACAGATGATGAGAATGAAAGAAGGGAATCACTTCAGAGATTCCTTAATGAGATGGGATGGTAAGTATGAATAAGATCACAAGATTATCGATCGCCAAGATCAGGAAGCATAAGAAAGAATCGATCTTCCTTGGCATACTCGTCTTCATCTGCACTGTGCTCCTTTCTTCATCGATCTCGTCCTTTGCAGGTATCAGTAAGATCACTCCTTCGATGGTCGAAAACACGGGCTGCTTTGCTAATTCCGTCACGATCGCGCAGAAGTCATACACCAATGATTTCCTGGATTTTCTGGATGATGAGAGAGTCGAGAATTATGATCACATAAGTGTAGCGTATGCATCAATCATGAAAGTCAACGGTGAGGATCGCTTCGGCTCTTTCGTATCTGTCTCAGGAGAGGAAAGATATGAGAAGTTCGATCATTCAGATTCAGAAGCCGAGCATCCTGTATGGCTCAATAAGAGAAATATGGATGAATATGGTGTAAAGGTAGGCGATGAGATCACTTTCACATATGAGAGAAGGGATTTCACCTTCACGGTAGCAGGAAGCTTCGATTCAGGTATCTGGCCGCTATCCAACAAAGCGGTCGTGACGGATGAAGATCTCGAATATCTGGAAGGCTATCTCGAAAGATACGAAGTCATAGGAGTCAACCTCGTAAGCGGCACGGACAGTAAGGCATTCTTTAAGGAATTCGAGGACTACTGTAAGTCATTATCTTCCGATCACATCGAGAATGATATTTCCGTAAATACTTTCGAAGATACATCTTCGTCCAATAGCTTCAACATGTCTATCTTAAGTGTCATCATCGCGGCTATGGCAGGCGTGACCGTCATCGCGATCATGGTCATGATCCGCTACAGGATCGTAGGCGATATCGAAGATCAGATCGTATCGATCGGCGTGCTCGAAGTCATCGGTTACAAGTCCCGTCAGATCGCAGGTTCATATATCATGGAGTATCTCCTGATATCTGCTGCAGGCGCCGTTCTCGGTATCGTTCCGGGATTATTGCTTACACGTTTTCTTCAGGATAATGCGGCATCTACTATCGGATATAGCGGCAAGAATTCAATACAGATTGTTCCGTTTATCCTGTCAGTCTTCTTCCTTCTTCTTTTTATCCTGCTCATAGCACGTTCCAGGGCAAGGGCTGTGCGTAAGTATCCGCCTGTACTTGCTTTTCGAAAAGGAATAAAGGTACATCATTTCAAGAAGTCTCTTTTTCCTCTCGAAAAAACCAAGGGCAGCGTTCATTTAAGACTCGCGCTTAAAGGTTTTGCTGAAAGCAGAAAGCAGCGATTCGGACTTGGCTTTTGCATCATGACGGCTACTTTAACGGTAGTTCTAAGCTTCCTGCTCTTCAGCTTTTTCGGAGATCCGGAAGCGATCCTGAACAATGTGTGCGGCCATGAAGCATGTGATATAACGATCGAAGCAGCAGGCGCGATCGATGACGAGGACTATAGGAAAGAACTCGAGTCGATCCCGGGTGTAAAAAAGGTCCTTCTGTCTTCTTCAGGTGAAGGCATCAGATATGTCGACAGTGACGTCGAAACTACGATCGAAGTCTATGATGATTTTTCTGATACGAGTTATCTTGCCCTGACTGAAGGACGCTATCCGCAGCACGATAATGAGATCATGATCTCGACTCAGGGACTTACGATGACGAAGTCAAAGATCGGCGATACCGTAACGGTAGGATACGGCACGGTAGAGAGGGATTACGTTATAACAGGCGCAATAAATTCAGTAGTTGATGCATCTGTAAGCTACATGACGACAGATGGATTCAAGAAGATCAATCCGGCATATACGCATGATGCTTTTCTGATCTATCTTAACGATGAAGCTGATACGAACGAGGTAGCAGATCTTCTCGAGTCGAGATACGGAAAGAACATCACTGATATAAGCAACAGCGACGTTACAGGAGAAACATATGAAGAGAAGATCAGGAGCAAGGCAGAGATAAAGATGGCCGAAGCCATGATCAAGAACGGCGTAAGTTATATGGAGTATGCGATCGAAGTTGACGGCCAGATGATCAGTGGCAGCACCAACATGATGAAGATAAGCTCTATGACCTTTACGAAAGAAGACTATCAGGGAATGCTGTCTGATCTGGCGATGATCTTCGGAGCGATAACTGCCGTTCTTATGTTCATATCGGCTTTCGTTGTAATGATCATCCTGTCGATCCTGATGGAAGCTACGATAAGAAAGCAGTACAGGGATCTCGGCATCATGAAGAGCATGGGATATACATCAAGAGAACTCATGTTCCAGATGGCCTTTAAGATAATCCCAACGGCTGTTATTGCAGTCATCTTAGGAACGATCGCAGGCATCGTCCTTATTAAGCTTATGGAGGTGTTCGTAGCTAAGATCGCCATATCTGTTATTGGCGTTATCCTTGTTGATCTTGCGATACTTCTCTTCTGCTTCATCTGTGCATATGGCGGAGCAAGAAAGATAAAGAAGATATCCGTATATCAACTCATTACCGAATAATACGAGGAACAATAAAATGAAGAACAAAATGATAAGGAACGTTACAACTTTAATAGCATCATTGATGATCGTCTGCTCTGTTGCTTCTCCGATGAACGTGCTCGCTTTCTCGGAGACGGAAAAGATGAAAGCCCCGGAGCATTTCCTTAACATCGGATCAGTCAGCAAGATGTTCACTGTAGCTTCTGTCATGATATTGAAGGAGCAGGGCAAGGTCGATCTTGATGCTCCGGTAACTGACTATATCTCAGATTTTTCGATGGCTGATGAGAGGTATAAGGATATCACCGTAAGGATGCTCATGGATCACTCGTCAGGTCTTATGGGAAGTGTCTACCACAACTCCTTAAGGATCGATGATGTAAATACGGATTACCATGATGCATTTCTCGATGCGCTGAGATGCGAGAGACTTAAGGCAGATCCCGGCTCATACAACTGCTATTGTAATGACGGCTTCACGCTTCTTGAGATCCTCGTTGAGAGGGTATCCGGAATGACATTTACCGACTTTGTCGAGCAGTATATCTGTGAGCCTCTGGGATTGGAAAGCACGGGAACTATATGGAATATAAGCGACCTGGATAAGCAGATCACATACTATGCCAAGGACGATATTAAGATGATGCCTGAGACTGTCCTTTGTATCGGTGCAGGCGGTATCATGTCAACGGCAGAAGATCTTTGCACATTCGGTTATTCTTTCTGCTACGGAAACGATACTATCCTCTCTGACGATTCGAAAAGAGAGATGGCGGAAAGCCATAAAGCTTCAGAATACTGTGATGATTATGGCTTCGGCTGGGACAGTGTCACGACTGAAGATTATGAGAACGCGGGTGTAAAAGTTGTCGCTAAAAGCGGCGATACGACTTACCAGCATTCATCAGTCGCAGTCGCTCCCGATCATGATATAAGCGTAGCTGTATTAAGCTCAGGCGGAAGCAGCAGTGTCGATCTTGATATCGCTTATGATCTTATGGATATCGCACTTGAAGAGAAGGGGATCAAGGTCGATCACCCTGAGAAGGAGATGCCTTCGACTGAATCCAAGGTGCCTGATGAATATCTGGCTTATGAGGGCAATTATACCGATGTCAGAGAGATCGTTAAGATAACTTTCCCTGAAGAAAGATATATGCAGATCGAGACACTCACTTCTTCTGATCCTGAGGTAATGCAGTACATGTATACGGCAGAAGGAAGATTCGTTACTATGACAGGTGATATCGATTCCGGTAATGCCATCGTCGAGAAGCCGGTATCGACAGTCGACTTCATCACAGTTGACGGTAAGATGTTTGTCATTTCCGATGATGGTATCGCTCTTCAGAAGGTCGATGATAATAACGTAAGCGATGACATTCAGAAAGCCTGGGACGAGAGAAACAAGACGAAGTACTATATCTGTAACGGCGCTTATTCTGATGCATCATATATCTCTAATCCGTACTTCGAGCTTAACACCAGTCCTGAAGCGAAGGGTTATGTCAACGGCAGTACTATCATCGATGAAGATCACGCTGTCATAAGAACGGATATCCCGAACGACACTTCAAGAGATGTCTCAGATATCACCGTCGTTCACGATGGCGATAAGGAGTTCCTGGTGCTTGAAGATTTCGGTTACACCTGTATCTCCGAGAAAAACATCGGTGTTTTCGATAAGGACATAAAGAAGGTCGATCTTCATACAGGCGAAGCAACATGGTACAAGATCGACGGACTTGAGAGCACGACGCTGGATCTCAAGATACCTGAGAATGCGTCGGTTACCGTTTTCGATCAGAATGGTGAGCTTTTGTATTCGAGCTTTATGAGAGACTACGGAAATACCGTGCCGCTTCCGAATTATGGTATGATTGTATTTGTAGGAGAAAGCGGTTCTTCTATAGAGATCAGATGAGTAAGGAGAGATCGATGATCTACAAATGCCTGGTAGTTGATGATGATATCACGATCGCTGAGAATACGGCTGAGTACTTTAATATGTTCGACATCAGTACGGCATATGTCACGAGCTACGACGCTGCGATCGATTTCCTCGAAGAGAATGAGACATCTCTTGTCCTTCTCGACATCAACCTGGGTGACAAGTCGGGCTTCGAGCTTTGCAAGAGGATCCGTAAGGATTACGATATGCCGATCCTCTTTATCTCCGCCCGTAAGAGCGACGATGACATTCTCACTGCGCTTAACATCGGAGGCGACGACTACATCAGTAAGCCGTTTACCCTGAATATTCTCCTTGCGAAGGTTAAGGCAATACTCACACGTTATGAGAAGGCTTCGGAAGCAGCTAAGGCAGCTCCTTCGAAGACTTCTGAACCTGCCGATGAAGACGGTAAGCTCAGGGTAACTGACGGCATCTTCCTTGATACATCACTTCATAAGCTCCTTCGCGGCGGCGAGAGCATAGGGCTTAAGGTCATGGAGTACAAGATGCTCCTCTATCTTCTCGAAAACAGGGGACGCGTCGTCACGAAAGACGAGCTTCTCAAGAACGTATGGGAGGACGAGTTTATCGGCGAAGGTACTCTTGCTGTCCATGCAAGGCACATAAGAGAGAAGATGGAAGACGATCCCAAGGAACCCGCTATCCTTAAGACTGTCTGGGGTGTGGGGTATATCATTGAATAATGAGCGCGTTTAAGAAGTTCTTCATCTTTCTTACAGTGATACTTGTCTTATCGATGTCGGTCCTTATCGTAGTCTTGTGCATGCATAAAGACCGCAAGATCGATACTGTGCTCATAAACGATACCGTCCAGACGATAAAAGAGAATTGGGATGACATCGATGCACTTAACGACAAAGAACTAAAGACGGAAGTGCTCGTCTTAGACAAAGACAATAAAGAGATATTCTCCACATCAGGGATCAGCGGCAGCGATATTAAAGTTCCTCTGGATGCGCTTGGCAGCGACATGATCTGCGTGACATTAAACGACGGCGATCTGTTCCTCGGAACTGCGGTGATACCTAATCCTTCCAAGGTCGAATATGATGCGCTGATCATAAGGATCATTGTCGTGACCGTTGTGATCGCTCTTGTCATGATCATAAGCTATGCTTCATTTATCTTCTATGTCGATCACAATATCGTAAAGCCTTTTAACCGTATGAAAAAGTTCGCCGCTCTGATCGCCCAGGGTAATCTCGACGAGCCATTGAAAATGGAGAAGAATAACATGTTCGGTATCTTCACCGAGAGCTTCGACGTAATGCGTGAAGAACTTAAGGCTTCAAGGAACAGGGAGATCGCTCTTAAGATGAAAGAGAAGGAGTTAGTTGCTTCCTTAAGCCACGATCTTAAGACTCCTGTAACAGGCATAAGAGTCATCTGTGAGCTTCTTGCAGTCAAGGTTCAGGATGAATATGTAAAGGGTAAGATCAATAATATCGAGCAGAAGACAGAAGAGATAAATGTCCTCATAAGCGACCTGTTGTCGTCCGCGCTTGATGACATGGGCAAGATGAACGTCGATTGTGTATCAGTCTCTTCCGATATACTCAGTAAGCTCGTTGAAGATCACGATCCGCATAAGAAGACTACGTCATCTGAGATACCGGGATGCATCATCAATGTTGACGTCAACAGGCTCTCACAGGTCATTGGAAATATCATCAGCAATTCATATAAATATGCCGATACTTCGATAGACATCACGTATAAGTTTAACGACAGATTTCTCGAGATGGACATCAAAGATCACGGCAAGGGTGTTGATAAAGAAGAGGTCGATCTTCTGACTAATAAGTTCTACAGAGGATCCAATACCAAAGGCAAGGACGGAAGCGGACTTGGTCTTTATATATCGAGCGAGCTTATGAGGAAGATGAACGGCAGGCTCATGTGTTCATCAGACGATGACGGCTTTGACGTTACCCTGATGATACCTCTTGCGTGATATAGGTGATAAGAATTATCAATAACCGCGGTTATTGTTTTTCGAGCCCCTGTATATTATAGTTAAACCTCGGAAGAAGACTTCGGAGGACACATCGTTTTGAAAGAACTCATCGACAGATTAGAACAGACAGGGAACTTGGAAGACAGTGAGCTTAAGGCGCTGCTCCTTTGTGATGACCCGGAAGTAAATGAGTATCTTAAAGAGCGCGCTAGGGCCGTAAGAGAAACTCACTACGGCAAGGATGTCTATCTGAGAGGTCTTATCGAATTCACGAATTACTGCAAGAACAACTGTATATACTGCGGCATCAGAGCAGGCAACGCTAAGGCTGAGAGATACCGCCTTACAGAAGATGAGATCCTCTCGTGCTCAGACGAAGGCTACAAGCTCGGCTTCAGGACTTTTGTCCTCCAGGGTGGCGAAGATCCGTATTATACCGACGACGTGATGGTATCTATCGTTAAGAACATCCGCGAGCGTCATCCAGACTGCGCGATAACTCTTTCGATCGGTGAGAGAAGCAGAGAGAGTTATCAGAAACTTCATGATGCAGGCGCAGACCGCTACCTTCTCCGTCACGAGACTGCCAACAAGGAACACTACAAAAAACTTCACCCTGAGACGATGTCATTCGACAACAGGATGAAGTGTCTTCGCGATCTTAAGGAGATCGGTTATCAGGTCGGCTGCGGCATGATGATCGGTTCACCTTACCAGACGATCGACGATCTTATAAGCGATATCAGATTTATCCGGGAGCTTAAGCCTGAGATGGTCGGAATGGGACCTTTTATCCCTCATCATGACACCCCGTTTGCTGATGAGAAAGGCGGCACTTCAGAGATGACCATCAAGCTTATCTCCATCGTAAGGCTCATCTTGCCTGATGTCCTGCTTCCTGCTACGACAGCGCTTGGAACTGTTGACTCTCTCGGAAGAGAGAAGGGAATACTTGCAGGTGCGAACGTCCTCATGCCTAATCTGTCACCATCAGGTGTGCGCGAGAAATATCTTCTCTACGATAACAAGATCTGTACCGGAGAAGAAGCAGCTGAGTGCATCAGGTGTCTTTCCGTTCGCGTCTCGAAAACAGGTTATAGCGTAGTGCAGGGCAGAGGAGATCATAAGAGTTTTATCAAGTCGTAAGCGAAGTTATGAACATCGGCGTCTTTCCTTCGCCTCTTTCCATTCCACAGCTTTCATAGAACGGGACTTTGTCGCTATACGCCACAAGGACGATCCTTAAGTAATCGGAATAATGCTCCTTTACGCGGCTGATAAGTTCCTTTCCGATTCCGTGTCCCTGATATTCAGGATTAACGAGAACGTACTGTATATATGCGTTCATCGTGCCGTCGTCCATAACACAGATAAGACCAATTAATCTGTCCTCATCCCACGCCGTGAAAACGGTCTCGTAATTTCTCATTGCTATTTGAAGTCTGTCCGGGTAATTTCCTGATGACCAGTCTACTGATAGAAAAAGATCTCTTAACTGATCTGTTGTAAATTCGTGTGTATCATCGTATCTGATATTCATGTGTCCAACTCCTTTGTTGTTTTGTGAGTTGATTATAGGGTTGAATTGTGCTATTTGTAAAATGAATAAATTAGATAAGAATAATCGATTTTATCGATAGTAAGGAATAGCACATGGATATAGATTCATTAAGGACATTTGTCCTTCTTTCAGAGACAGGTAACTTCACCAAAACGTCGCAGTTCATGTTCATCGCACAGTCGACTGTGAGCAACAGGATCAATGAGTTAGAAAGAGAACTTGGAGTGAAGCTTTTCGAGAGGAATAACAGGTCAGTAACTCTTACAAGTCAGGGTGAGGAGTTCCTCGATTACGCCAGGAAAGTCATCGATCTGACTGACGGTGCGATCCCTGAGATCGTCTCCGGCAAGCACAGCAGGACGATAAGGATCGGCTGCGCCGATACGATCTATGAGTGCCATCTTGGGAAGGAACTGCAGCGTAAGATCAGGAAAGACAAGAAGACCAACTATAAGGTGTCGATTGGTCATTCTTCTGACCTTAATGAGCAGCTTCAAAATGATATGTTCGACGTGATCTACACCTTCATTCCTCTTCGTAAGGCGAAGTTTAAGTGTGAGCCGTACAAGCGTGACGAGATGGTCCTCGTGACTGACTTCAACAATACGAAATACAAGTCGATCTCGCGCGATGAACTCATCAAGGAAAGATACATCATGTGTGATTTCGCGCTTAAGGATGTGGGCAGTTTCATCAGGAATATCTTCCCTGAGCATCACAGATTCCCGATCGAGATCAACGACTGTTCGAAAGTCGCGCCAATGCTTTTCGGAAATGATTTCTATACATTCCTTCCGATCGACATCGCGGAGCCTCTGATAAGAGAGAAGAAGCTTCGTAAGGTCAGGCTCAAGGACCTGAACACTCCCGTCATCTGCAGTTACATCGTGAGGAAGAAATAACGCACCGTTTCCATCAGGTTATGATATGCCACGTCTCTATCCATGAAGTTTGGTACTTCAGGGAGGATGTGATATGAGTCGAATACTTCAAGGAGCAGCATCGCATCATTTCCTTCGCACCCTGCGAAAACGATCGCCTTCTTGCCATTTTCCTTAGCTATCTTTCCGGCTTCAACAGGACCCTTGCCGCTCATACTCTGACCGTCGATCCTGCCTTCGCCTGTTATGAGCATGTCTGCGTTCTTGATGTGATCTGTTAGACCCGTTACATCAAAGACGAGCTTCGAACCTGACATGAGCGTAGCACCTAGATAGTTTCTAAGTGCATATCCCACGCCGCCTGCTGCGCCGCTTCCGGGTAACTCACTATCAGCTTCAGGTATCACTTCTGATGTGAGAACTGAGTAGTTTCTCATCCACTCATCCATGTCTTTTATCTGTTCTTCTGTCGCACCTTTCTGAGGAGCATATACGTGACTGCATCCGTTTATTCCTAGAAGGGGATTAGTGACGTCGCATGCAACTTTGAATTCGGATTCAGAGATTCTTTTATCTATCCCGCTAATATCTATTTGCTTGAGGGTCTTTAGTCCGATCGCGCCTTGTGGGACATCCTGTCCGTTACTGTCGAGGAATCTCACGCCAAGCGCGCTCAGTAGTCCTGTTCCGCCATCGTTTGTTGCGCTGCCGCCGATACCTATAACGAATTTTCGGATACCAAGATCAAGAGCATCCTTTATGAGTTCGCCTGTTCCATATGAAGTAGCGGACATTATGTCGTTATGTTCGACCAGGGTTAATCCTGAGGCTTCAGCCATCTCGATAACGGCTGTGTCGTTATTTACTATTCCGTAGCTTGCGTTTACCTTCTTGCCGTCAGGACCTGTTACGGCTTTTGTCTTATATGTTCCGCTAAGACCATCTACTAGTGCTCTTAAGGTTCCTTCGCCGCCGTCAGCGAGCGGAAGGACCGTGACGTTATGTTCCGGTGATGCACTTAAGATACCCTCTTTTACGGCGTTTCCCGCTTCGAGGGATGACAGTGATCCTTTAAAGGAATCCATGGCGACAAGAATATTCAAAATAGCAGATCCTCTGATTTTTTTCTAATATTATAATTATATTTTTCCTAAAAGATAAAAAATAATTGCATAATTTTGTCTCAACGAATAAACTATGACATAGGTTTGACCTGACTGGTCTTATCTGAGGGAGGTTTATTATGAATTTTATGTCGGTCGGATACCAAACATTTATCACGCTCATGCGTACTTTTATGGGCTTCTTTATCTTCGGAGTTATCGTAGGAATTCTCCTTATAGTCCTGTCAGCTGTATTGAAGCGTAAGGGTAAGAACGGTAAGGCTCCTAAGGCTATCGGAGCTATCGCGATCGTTTTGTGTGTTGTTCCATTGCTCTTCATCGTTGGTGATACGATAATGGGCAAGTTCAATCATGGTTCGGAATTTACATCAGATACTTTCAGCGAGAAGATCGTTGCAGCTATTAAGGCAAAAGATTCAGCTAAGATGACTGAACTTTTCGAGGGTGTCTCGAAAGAAGATGCTGACGAATTCTTCTCGTATATCGACGGCGACATCACGAGCATCGATGAGCCACAGACAGATCTTCGTAACGATTACGGCGACGATTCAGTTCTCGACTTTGTAGAGTGCGACGGAACGATCGAGAATGTAGTTACGGCAAATGAGACATACACTATCGAATACAAGGCTGACGTATACAGAAGAGGCGGTAAAGAGTGCGTTAAGACATTGACTCTCTATGACCACATCGGAAGCCCTATCTACGAACTTAGGAGCGAATCTGAAGCTAAATGATTATCTATGACAATCCGATTCTGAAAATGGATTTTCCTGATCCCGACGTGATCTTTCACGACGGGATCTATTACATGGTCACGACTACGATGCATTTCTTCCCTGGCGGAGAGATACTTAAGTCTGAGGACCTGGTTAACTGGGAACACTGCACTTATATCTACGATAAGATCGACAGCACTCCTGCACAGAAGCTGGAGGGCGATTCCCATATCTACGGCAAGGGAATGTGGGCTGCCACATTGAGATTTCACGAGGGAACTTTCTATGTCGCATTCGTCTGCAATGACACCCACAAGACATATCTCTACAGATCAGAGAGTATCGAAGGTCCTTGGCGAAAAAGTGAGATCGAAGGGTTCTACCACGATCTGTCACTTCTTTTCGATGATGGAAAAGCATATCTCGTTTACGGCAATACAGAGATTCACCTTACTGAATTAAACGATGATCTTACGGCGCCTCGTAAGGGCGGCCTCGACCGCGTTATCGTTGTGGATGAAGGCAACAAGATGCTGGGCTACGAAGGCTCCCACATCTACAAGATCGACGGCAGATACTGGGTCTTCTTCATCCATTCTCTGAAGGACCGCTGGAGAAGAGTCGAGGCAGCTTTTTCTGCTGACAGTCTCGACGGCGAATTCGTTGGCGGCGACATTTTCGACGATGACCTCGGCATCAGGAATTCCGGCATCGCTCAGGGCGGCATCGTCTGTGATGACAACGGCAACTGGAACGCGATCCTTTTCCAGGACAGCGGCGCGATCGGCAGGATGCCTGTGGTTGTTCCTGGTAAGTGGGTCGACGGTAAGCCTGTGTTCGGGATTGACGGTAAGGCACCGCGCGATCTTCCTTCTAACGGCAAGAAGACTAAGCCTCTATTCGGCAGCGACGACTTCGAATCCGGATGCGAAGATTACTGGCAATTCAACCACGAACCTGACATGGATCTCGTAAGATTCGATAACGGTCTTTGGATAACAACCGACAAGATATCTCACAATATCTTCCATTCGAAAAACACTCTCACGCAGAGGATGAATTCTCCTTTCTGCTGCGGTGAAGTTACGATCGACGGAAGCAAGATGAATAACGGCGACGTTGCTTGTCTTAGTGCTTTCCAGGGCGACTTCGCTCTTGCCGGTCTTCTAAAGGAAAACGACGAGTTCTACGCAGTCATGATGAGTAACGAGAGTCAGGGAAGCTTCTGGGATCTTTCTGAAGACACGATAAAGACTGAAGAGAAGATCAAGCTCAACAGTTCTACTCTTACCGTGAAGCTAACCTGTGAATTCGAAAACGACACCTGTACTTGTTACATCAAGAAAGGCGACGAGTTTGTTAATATCGGCTCTACTCACAACCTGCATTTCAGGCTCGATCACTTCACCGGTGTTCGATTCGCATTGTCTTATTATTCTCCTGAGACTGTCGGTGGAACTGCCGGCTTTACTCACTTCGTCACGGGGTAA
>JAGCGE010000199.1 GCA_017649745.1 Clostridiales bacterium
ACAAATATGAATCATCAACGGTCCGATTTGTTTAGCTGATTATTAATCGATCCATATATACTGATCAATGCAGATTCCTATCAACATAAGATGCCACGTCGACCCAGCTGCTGAAAACAGGCTCATCGCCTTCGTCGGTTGATGCATCTTCAAAATCATATGCTCTGTATTCTCTGATGCATGCATTATCTTTGATATGAATGAACTCGGCATTGCCATTGTCTTCTTCGTAATGACCGAAGATCAACTCTTTCCCGCCGGCTAACCTTATCCAGCTTTCCACATCCCATCCGAAGAAGTCTGTTTCAGAAGTATCCTCGAAAGAAGCACAGCCATCATATTGCTTTACATATATATCTCCGCAATGATAACCTAACACCTCATCGTATTCCCATTGAACATCTCCCAAAGACTGCTGAGCATACCATTCTTTTGCGTCATCTGTTATCCCGTATACTTTAAATGCGCTTGCCATATTACCACTCCTTTCAAGTGCATAACGCTGTGTACTAAACCTTCCTTTTTTTCCCTTTCTCATATCGATAAACGAATATACCGGAAAGGGGTGCAGTAACAACTGCCAATACAACAAAAACAATATTGAGCTGATCTATCCCCACAAACAGGAAAGCGAACGCTGCCACTATGAAAGCTATGGCCGCTATCAAATAAAACTTCTGATTCTTTTTGACTGTATCATCAAGTTTTGCTTCAACATTTTTTACACGGGGCAGATCATCATCACTCTCATAATCATCATTCAGCAAATAGTCTGATGATACATCATACAGATGGCTTAATTGGCGGAGATTCACCGCATCGGGTAATGCCGTTCCGTTTTCCCAACGGCTAATTGCCTGTCTTGAAACATTGAGCTTTTCGGCTAAGTCCTCTTGTGACCAACCCTTACTTTTTCTGAGCTGAACCAGCTTTTCGTAAATTGTCATCATGAAATCCTCCTATTGCTTGATGATTTCATTGTATTTTGACGCATCTGCGAACACCACCACATCAAGTTTACATACCCGCAACATGACTTTACATTCCGCTAAACGCCTGATAAAGACACACTCTCAGACAAAGTAATTATACCTGAATCTTCCGGATCATTACACTTTCCCTTTGTACCTGACTATGTGAGAAAACGGCTGCTCCAATCGCCACTTCTTTCCGGTACCAATGCTGATTATTTGCTGTCTATGATTTGATCTTGCGATCGAACGCTTCTTGTTCTTTTTCGAAAAAGATCAAGGATAAGATTCAATAACGTCTTAAGGATGCCGATGATCAACCAGCCCAGGAACATGATCATAAGAATATAAAGTGTGATCGCCAGAAGGCGGTTCATCGATACCTTGATCTTGTCGTATATGAAATAGAGTGATTCTCGAAGTGCTTCTTCTATAAGGTAGATACCAAAAACACAACTGCCGAGACTTGTGATCAGCTTCCCGGCGATCTTCGGCAACTTAATATGCTCAAAGATCTTCCTTACGAATAAAAAGACAAATATAACCTGAATAACTCTTGTCGTACCGAAAAACGTGCTGACGGTTCCTTCCCCGATATCTTCTGTTAACCGGATCTTATAATCGGTCATGTAGATCGATGAAGCAACAGATACCACAAACAACAACGCAAGTATCGCCAGTGTTGAAGCTTCGACCTTTTTAAGTTTGTTTCCGAGATAGTAACCGATCAAAGGATAGAAAATAATAGAATTGGAGATAAATACCGGAGTCAGACTGTTATTCAGATACAGTGTTCCTGCCGAAAACCTGTACTGCAGCATCGGTATTATTCCACAGAATAAAAGCTGTAATCCGACAAGATACAGGAATGCCTTCTTATCAAATCCTGCTGCGATCTTTCTCAAAAAAGGCAATATCATCAAGAACGCGAGGTAAGAATAAATGAACCAGTATGGGATTATAACTCCGCTTGAGTATGTGATCTTCAGGAATTCCTTTAAGGAAAATGCCCCTATCTGCCAATGCTTATGTCTGAAATAGTGGAATAGTGAAAAACCTATCAGTACAACGATATACTTTGGGATCCTTCGTTTAAGAACGTACCCGATAGACTCATCTTGCTTATTTAACAAAAACATTCCCGAGATCATATAAAACAAAGGAACATTGATACCGGCGATAACCGCGAAGATCATATAGATGTAGTATTGGGGACTACCTATATCGTACAAAGTAAACAGTACATATCCGCGTTGATTGGTATGATTAAATATAACGAAGAAAATAGCTATTATTCGAATTACTTCGACATAGATCAGTTTTTCTTTTCCGGTTGTTTTGGGATACTCCGACATAAAATCTCTCAGGCTTACTACACTTCTTTGAAAACACCCAATCCTATTTGATACTATATGACCTCGTAAATTGCTGATTTACTTCCGCCAAAGTATTCTCTTACCAAATAAAATTATAATATATCCTCAACCTTGAGAGCAAGAAGGTCACCGATACGCATCACTGTGCCGCGTACCAAGAGGACATATTAAAATCCCGAAAGTGTTGATACTAAAGCGATTTCGGGGTTGCAGTGTTTTTTCGAGTTCTATGCAAGCAACTATATATTGTGTATTGGCAGTTTAAAAATCATGATATGTTGTGGCTTCCGTCCGTTATCTCCAAAATGTCCTTTCACGAACACAAAAACTGAGCCCTCGACTTTGCCGTGGTTCGATCTGTCATTCATGATGAGATTCTAAGGTGTGGTAGAATGAGGACGAAAAAAGTGCTTTTGCGGAGGAAAAACCATGACGATTGAAAATGTGATAAATGTTGACGAAACGATCGGAACGATACTGGATAACGAATTTGAGCAATATGCCGAGAAAAACGGCATCGTCTGCAATTACGAGGATTTCTCTTTTCTTGCCAAAGAGGGAGAGGAAATCCTTGGCGTGATCACCGGAAAGTCGTATTACAAAGAAGTTCACGTCCAGGACCTAATTGTCGTCGAGAAATACAGGAAACAGCATATCGGCATGAAGCTTCTATCGAGAGTAGAAGAATATGCCAGAGAGAAAAATGTAGAAAACATCAACCTCTCCTCTTACGCTTTTCAAGCACCGGAATTCTATAAGAAATACGGTTTTCAGGTCGAATTCATAAGAGAGAATAAGGAAGAACCGAAACTCAATAAGTTCTTCCTGGTAAAGCACTTGTGATCATGCATTTTTAATCGGCGCAGGTTTTTTCCTTATCCATGAGATTACTCTTTCCAAGAAGCCTTGATCTTCGGATGATTGTAGGCGCACAAAAATGAAAGCCCCACAAATGATATGTACCCAGAATCCTGGACACATAAATAATTGATTAAGTTTTAACTGATGGTTGATCCCCTGTCTGTTTTGATTGAATTATACTTGTATCCAATCGCAAATTTTTACGACCGATTTTGCGATTGCTGGCATAAGCATTCATATCAACAGTTCATAATTAGTTCTGATACATCAAATAATCAACCAAAAAACAGAGTATTTTTGTCGACATTTTGTTGGCGGAAAACGGCAAAAGAGTTGCCTTCATGTAAAAGCAACTCTCAAAAACCCTTTATTTTATTGGCTTTTAGCCGAAAAATATTGTAGTGGAAAACCACCTGCTACTATTCGAGTTCAAGGTGGATAACTATATATAGATTCTCTTTGGTTTCAAAACCACAATATATAGTAGTACAATTCCATCCATTATTCTCATTCCGTTGTTTTTTCGAACTTATTGGGAACATTTTGGGAACATTCCTAAATCCTGACAACACTTGCATAACATGAGAATCTCGGATGGGGTATTGAATAGCATAAACCTTGCGCACCTATTTGTGTGTATCAAGGTTTCTATTCAATTTTCAAGGTGCTGTATTTCATTATACACCACCGTTTTACGTTGTTATCATCCAACGATCTTAGTTAGATTAATTCGTGAAAAAATTTACTATCACATTATCCCGGCAAACTGGAATTTGACGATAACAAAAACTACTTCAAATCATACACGGCAAGTTCTTGATATGGATTATCTTCTTCCCATTTTATGAGAGCCATCTTGTCAATTTCAGCACAAAACGGAGTGAATATTTCGGATAGTTTTTCGAACGCT
>JAGCGE010000200.1 GCA_017649745.1 Clostridiales bacterium
CTGTATCACTTGATCTGTGTTTTCTTATTCTTTCCGAGCACATACATCGGATCCTTTTTGTGTCTGACTAACCAATTCTGAACAAACGGAATGCATTTTGTCTCAGAGATCTTCGGTCCGCTATGCGGCCATGTCCGTGTCCCGGGAACAGGCTGGCATAGCCCGATAGAATCATTAGCGATCATTTTCGATTCTGATATCACAGTCCAAGTAATTCCTCCGAACTCGATCTTGCTTCCAAGCTGATACGGAATCGAGTCACAGATTACGACCGGAAGCATATCATACCTGCCTGCATATGCATATCCTTCGCCGAGACTTTTCCAATCAAGTTTTTCGTCCATGATGACGGTCTCATTATTGTTTCCTATGATGATCCATCCTCTGCTTCTTTTGGACGGTAAAAGATAACCGTATTTATCGTACTCGCTTCTGGTTAATAACGTAATTTCTACTGCCTTCATCGAAGAATCCTCACTTATTTGTCATTAAAACTCTTCATACAGGTACTGAAGCGAATACTGAACTGCTTCACGCATTTTCTCTTCGTTAGTCAATTCCACCGTTATACCGTACTTGGCGCAGTTCAATGACGAATCCCATTCCACAAGATAAGCCAGTGTAATATCATCGAACGCTCCCATGGTCTTCAATACTTCTCCGTCCTCAGTGAGCGACAGATACATGGTGACATATTCCTCGACCTCTTTAATATCAAGCTCGATATCATATTTCTCGCCGAGTTTTTTCTTAACATCCTGACTAGAGACAGCATAAGCAAGATCCTTAGCCTTCCGGAACTTATCATCCAATTCCTCTCGGGTATATGTCTCACTGACTACTTCGAGTTCATTCTGATTCCGATACGAAATATTGAATTTTCTTATTGCCCCAAACAGGTTTTCTTTATCATCGAAAAATCCGTCTTTCGAAGTGATTTCGTCTCCTTCACGAGTCGTAAAGACGATACCTTCTTTTTTGATCTCTATAGACTTGATATCTTTGTATGCTATCTTTTTCTTCGAAAACAATCCCTTAATGATCAGCTCGTTATCTTCGTATATTATCCCCATGATCCAAACTCTCTATTCCTATAGATTTTGTCATTCAACGTTTCCATTATACCAAGTTATCTCTCGACGAAGAAACCCCAGACATACGGACTGAATTCACCTGCGGCAAACCTGACCTCGGTCCCGTCAATATCAACGGTATAAACATTAAAAGAGAAATCCTGTTTATAGTGCGGATCTTTAACAACCGCTTTCTTATCCGTATTTTTCCACTGATAGTCGAAAATATTCACGCCGTAAAACTCGACTTTACCTTCCTCGCCATACGTTTCAATTTTCCATGTTTTACTCATAAATCAATCGTTTAAATCTCCGACATATTTTATCCTGTCAATTATATCAATGATTGCACTTTTTCTCTCCCATCATCTGAATCTGCTATAATCCTTCTGTAACTCGCAAAGATAAAAACGCAACGTGCATCTTATTGATGTGCCAGAGCCGGTAGGTAGCCCGGCTGTGGCAACTGTTGCAGGTAAGACGATCAGCAATCCGAAGCGAATGCAGCGTGAAGCACGCAAGCAGACTTCGGCAAGCGGAATTGGCACCAGATCGCAGCAAGCGATAAAGTTGCAGCAGGAACAGAACAAATTGATCAGAAAGACTAAAAGCCGCGAACAAAATGAGGCTGAAAAAGAAAGACGATTTGAACTGCGACAGCTTAAGAAAAACGAAAAGCACAAGGGCCACTAAGGCTCTTGTGCTTTCCTTATTTAAGTTCATCGAATAAACCATTTTCGCAAAAGGCAATATAGGCACTTCCCTCACCAAGCGCTCTTGTATCGCCGTTTAAGTAGTCCTTTACCCTGGCTTTGTCTCCGTCACTCATTGAATCGATGATCTCTTTTGCAAGATCCGTTAAAGCATCTTTTCCAAGTTTGTCTATTAAGTACTTTGGATTAACATGATATTTCCAGAAATTGTCTTTTGAAGTCATCTTTTTCATGACAGCATTAATATCTGAATTAAGTTCATCAACAACAGGTAAGATATCCGATCTGAGATAGTTTTCGAGAGACATCATCGACACGTTAAAAGTAGTCTCTGATTCGATATGATATTTCTCCTTGAACTGATAGAACATTATGCGTTCTTTTTTGTAATTGAACGCAACATCGCAGTTGAAGACTATATCCTCATATGAAGTGTTATAGTGACTTCGCCAAATATAAAGATGTGTCACAAAATCACCGGTCTTTTTCTTGAATGCGTTATTGCTCTTAACATAAACCCATGAGTCACCCAGAAACTTCGAGAGCTTATCAGTCAGCATTTCATATGCTTCCTCACAAGAATAGTGTTTCTCATTTTCGCTTAGGCGCAGCAGAGCCTCTGATATAGCATCCGCATTCTTATAAACCTCTCTGCAGATATCAGTGCGCCATAATGCAAATTTCAGCAGATCATCTTTGTTCTCTGTTTTATCTATCAGATATTCCTCGTATCCGTAACCGCTTCGCGATAATTGAAACAGATAGACATACGTCATGGCTTCCAGATCTCTCTTGGTAAGCGGAGCATACTTCATATATTCTTTCACGTACTGTGCAAAATCCTCGATGTCAAAAGTTTGTCCATCGCGGCACGCACCGGCTTGTATATACGACCTCATTATCTCCCATACCGCAGGCAACCTTGACGCTGAAGAGAAATCGATTACTGCCTTTACATGGTTTCCGTCGCATATTAACTGGCACGCTGTGTAATCTCCATGGCTCGGTGTATATGTGATTCCATTAAAGTATTTTTTCATCTTCTCGATATGACCGAAGAGTTCTTTCTTAAACAGAAAATCCTCTTTGATCCTGCTGTAGTTCGGATCTGATTTCTCGTTTTCCAAAGCACTGATCAATCTGTCATATTTTTTGTTTACTGAATCAACGGAAATACTCTCGGCCCATTTCTCGTCAAGTCTTGTTTCCATTGGATAATCTTTGAGCGCGGAATGCAGTATTCCCAGATACTTTGCACTGTCTTTCAAAAGTTCATGCGGCAGGTCATTCAGATATGATTCCCCTTCAAGGTATTCCTGTATACAGATCGCATGATCTTCAAACACGATGCAACTATCCCCGCTGATCGTCTTGATAAATCTTGCCACCGGAAAACCTTTTGAATACAGGAACTCAACAACCTCTGTTTCCTTTTTCACATCATCAACATTGAATTGCTTTTGATACTCCTTGAAAAAGTATTTACCTTCCTCGCAGCTGATCTCATAGCAATTCGCCGTCCCCATTGGAAGATGTCGCATCTCATTCAAATGGAAACCATATTCCTGCAGCAATAACGTCTGCATCTTATCCTTATCGAAAACACTTTTTTCTAACGACATTAAAACTTGCTCCCGGTATATAAACTGACAACTTGGATATTTTTTTCGAGAACCCAAATCAGAAAAATGTTCCATTAAATCATCTCAGATAAAGCAATTATACCATCACGCTATAATCATTCAGTATATAAGCCTCGGATTTTACTCCGAGGCTTAGTGTGTTAAATATCGAGTTATCGAACCCAGGTATTCTTATCTTCCGGATCATCTCCCCAGTCTTCACACTGGGCAAGGTATGCTTCGTCAAAAGCACCGTAAAAATATAGTTTGATCAACGTTTCAAAATCAGGAAACATGACACTTCCGACAATGTCACCATCTTCTCCAATATATTCTTCACTTTCCCAATCGAGTTCTTCATGATCGAACCATCTTATCTGCCATGTGTCAGGATCATCTATATCTACGTCTTCCTTCTTTTTCGATGTATCTATGCACAAAGAACCGGCACTCATCCATTCACCAACAGGAAGAAATCTGTTTATCTTTTCCTCATCTATCTCTGGATTTTCTACACAGCTCGCATATCCTCTAAAACCTTCAATTGAATCTTTAATACCCTTCAGAGGATCATCCTTCTCAACCTTGATAAAGTTGCTCCATGTGACTGCAAGGTCGAATTTATCATCCTCGTCAAGCTCAGCGATCTGTTCAGGTGTCATATTGATCTGCTTGCTGATATCGACAACATAATCGCTATGTGCGTACAGATCCTCCGGCACAGGTGCAGCCAGCATATTAAACGAATGTCCATAGGCTCTTAAATAAGCGCGAACCTCATCCGGGATCTTAATATCACATTCCTTTTCAAGGGCATCAAATTCATCATCTGAAATGCTTACTTCCGTTAATTCAGAACCTTCGATCACTCCACGAGCTACCAGCGCATCAAACGCACCCTTCATAAACTTAGAATAATCCATCTTGCAATCTCCTCTCTTTAGAAAAATATAATTTACCAAACTCTTTTACTGCATAGACAATGCAGAACCGTTCCGTCTTCCGGTATGTATATCTTTCCCTTTTCGCAAAGGATAACCTCCATACCTGCCTGGTTCGCAAACTGTATCAGATCATTTGCTTCAAAAGCCTCCCAATAAATATCTGCTTTTGCATACGGGAAAAATTTATGACCTTTAAGACAATTAGGATAATTTTCCTTCAGATAGTTATAATCATGTGTTGAAAAACTGAGCAGACCACCTGTTTTAAGAACTCTTTTGCATTCCAACAGATATCTGCTCTTCAGCTCTTCTCCATATAACAATCCGAGGGTTTGTGACCAGATCAACACAACATCATATGAATTATCGGGAAAATCAAGATGCTCCCCGTCATATTCGCTGAATGAGATCTTATATCCCCTGTCAGCAGACAACTGCTTTACACGGGATATAACTTCTTTTGAAATGTCGATCCCGACAACTTCAAAACCGAGATCACACAACGCAAATGCTTCACGTCCCAAACCACAACCGATATCCAGTATTCTTGCTCCGGGAGGAAAAAGTTTGGCAAC
Organism: Clostridiales bacterium; assembly: GCA_017649745.1. Next base: position 4,928 of record JAGCGE010000200.1, read on the forward strand.
CGATTTTTCCCATTCTTTCAATGCAGGACTCCAATCCAGCATTTCATCAACGTTTTTGGTATTCTCATACCATTTTGAAACTTTATCGTTCATAAGAAAATACTATATCAATCACTATCTACGACTTCGCTTACGACTATACCATATTCGTAAGCACCTACTAAACATCTCCTATTATATGACATCAAACAAGATGTATTTAAGCATATTGAGCGAAATACTATTTCCAATCACCCAGAAGATACTCTCTGTAACCCTGAGAAAGATCAAGGTGAAGCTGTGACAGATATAAAACTGTTCCAGATAATATAACTAAGCTGATAGTGATCCTAGTAGTATTTTCTTTGCATCAGATTCCTTAAGATCAGCTGCAGGATGAAGAACCGACGAAATCGCTGCATGATGTTGTTGCTGAGATCAAAATAATAATAAGAGAGAGTGACACAAGAACACAATATATGATCATAAGGATAAGTCCGAATTTGCTTTTCCTGTATTTAACGCGGACTACGATCATGAGCACAATGCCGGCTATCATGGCACCTGAAATCGGCAATGAGCTAATCGATACAACGGAATAAAAGGAATCAGAAGAAAAAGTTCCGAGGCTTGGGCTTGCCACTATCTCAAATAAAATACTAAATACCAAAGGTACAGCAATGGTCAGTATGAGCGAGAGGATACAAAGTTTGTTAGCTTTTCTTTGCTCTTGAGGACCATAGGGTCTTCCGTGATTCGGAGCCGGAACCTGCTGTTTTGATACAGGCTGCTGATTGACAGGTGCCTGTTGAGTTACCGGCATCGCTGACTGACCTTGTACAGGTGTTCCGCATACCTGGCAAAACTTATCATTATCTTTCATTGGTGCACCGCAATTTGAACAAAACATATAAAGCCCTCTCTTATCTGTACTACTTTCATATGCTACTGCTTAACAGATTAAACCTTTCGTCTTCGAAAATATAATTTCCCGACTAAAGATTCCCTCAGATAATGTAATTATATCATCCCTGAAAAGAACTCATGTTTTTTCTCAATCTCAAGCACTTATAAACTCGGAAAAACTATTTCGGATTTTTAGTATGTTTATTTATGATCAGAAAGACCAAAAGCACAAGGGTCACTAAAGCCCTTGTGCTTTCTGCTTTTTAAAACTGTCTGAGATATCATCGGAGAAGCTTCTTCGGATCTATAGCCTGAAGTTCTATGTAGCCGCACTCCGGACAAACAAAGCATTTTGCATTGCCTCTTTTTTCTATATCAAAGAGTCTCCGCTTATTAATTGTAAGACTGACCGGAACAAAATTAGCTCCGACCAGATTTGCCTCAAACATCTCAGTTTTACATTTCATGCAGATCATATGATTACCTCTCTTTCTTTCTTTTGATGAGTCCATTTTACAGGGCAGAAGTTAACTAGACTTCTCGAAAAGAATAAGAACTCCTACAGAAAGATTAAAGAGATTTTTAAGGGTATGGTTCCCCATAGACTGAGTTTTTTACGTAAATAAATGTGGAGTGCAAACTTGAATTTGTTTATGCCGTTACCTGCACGGATCTACAGATGGAACCGCCTTTGGAACTCATCTGCAACTGCTCTCCCCTTAAATATGACGGAGGCGACGAAAAGAATAACGCTGACCATCAGACAGATAACCCAGGCTAAAGGCATTTTGTCACTCACAAAAAAGCAGATGATACTTGGAACGATCCCCATGAAGAAACCGGAGATAAGGTATAACATTGTATTTCCGTTTTTGTCTATCAAAGCAAGCACAAAATTCGCCGTGATCGTTGCCGCCAGCACAGCCGGTACCGCCAGCTCGATCGTAACCTTCATAAGACCGAAAAAATATGCAGTGACACACCACATCACGATCGTGATCAGCACCATCATAGTCACCTTGCCTGCTGATCCTGTACCAGGCTTAAACTGCCGCATGATCCCGAACTCGAACCCAATAAGCCACATAGCCCAAAGCAGGCTCCAATGAAGATCAGGGAAACCCGGGATCCTAAGCCTTACCAGAAAATCAAGACCGATACCTACTATCAAAAGACCCCATACGATAGCCAGCTGCATCTTGTAATACAACGACTTCTTTTTCTGTGCCTCAAACTTAGGATAACAGGATTCCTCACTTGTACCTGAAAGCTTGCTCTGACACAGAGGACATTTTGCAAGATCTCCTTCTATACCGACTTTGCAATAAGGACAACTTCTCATTTGATCACCTCCGTCGCACTTACGGTGATATCTACTCCGGATTCAGAAAGGAACCTGACAAAATTCTTCACGACACCGGTGTTCTTATATGCCAAGGAGACCCCGAGAGTCAGCTTATCGCCATAGCCGAACATCGTGGAGAATATCGTGTTAGTGCTGCAAAATCCGCTATAATTGTCAATCAGTTCTCCAAGCGGCTTCGGGGGCTTTTGTACCCCCATGTTAGAGAAAGTCAAAGTAACCTTCTTGCCCGACTTTTTAGTAAAATGCCTTACGACCAACTGCTTGATAAATAACGGTACCACCCTGACAAAAGCCACATACTCCATGGTCTCGAAAATATCCATCTGCTTTTTGACGTTTTCTTCTGTCAGCTGGCTCTTTAGATCCGCATCGAATTCTTTTGCCAGCTCTTCGAGCGAGATCTCGCTCTCAAAAACATGTGTCACGTTAACACTGTTGAAGAAATTTCTCGCTGTCTTTGACGGATAATAATTTCGCAGATTAACAGGCAGTGATAAAGTCACCGGAAGATTGCGCTTCCTTGGCGGCATTTCGTCACGGATCGCGAGCATCCAAAGTGCTCCAAGGTAACTCGTCAGTGAGACCTTCAATTCCTTTGCCCTCGGGAGTATCTGCGAGGTCGGAAGATGGATCTCAATAAACTGCAATTGATTGTATGGTAGCTTTATTCCGCCAATGTGAAATGCATTCTTTTTCGAAGATCCATGAGAGATCTTTTTACTTCCGAAGAACTGGCGGTAACTGTCCTGGCTTAAGTCTCCCTCAGAGGCTCCGGAGTGGATGGTAATGTCATCCAGCTTCCCGGGATATTTTCTTCTAAGATAATCAAGCACGATGATATTCAGGAATTCCATGGCGCCTGTTCCGTCTGCCAGAACGTGTGAGATATCCAGATTGATCCTTTTTCCGAAATATGTTACCTGATAGTGGAGCATTGTCTTTGACGGAACATAAAGAACCGGACAGATCCTGTCATCCTCTTTCTTAACCACAGGTGTAAGGTCAGTGTCTTCCATATAATGCCAGAAGAGCCCACGGCGGATCCTCACCTGCACCTGGGGACGGTCTTCGATCGCAGAGAGAACCGCCTGTTCCAGAAGCTCCGGATCTACATCTTCCTTCAATGTACAGCTGAGACGGAACGAACGTGTGTCACGCTTTCCGGCAGTAGCCAGGAAAACTTTCGAGACATTGTCGATCTTGTACCAATTAGCGCTTCCCATAGATTTCATTCGACACATGCGCTGCAAGCCGTTTCATCGCCCTGCGGGTCATAGATCCGGGCATATGCATATACACGTGCCATCCTTTCTCTTCAATATCGAGTTCTGCCTTGCCACCGGCCTCATCTATCTTTTCCTTGAGCTTGATGCTGTCATCCAATAATATCCCGTTTCTTCCGGCCATAATGAAGACCGGCGGGAAATTCTCAAAACTCCCGAACAACGGACTGAAGATTGAATCAGCCGGATCCTTTTCTCCTATGTATGCTCTGGCAGAATTCATTACGAACTCCTTAGTAAGGATAGGATCGATGTCCCCGTTGGCTTCATAGGACTCTGATGTTCCTGTCATATCAGTCCACGGGCTAAACAGCAAAAGTTCACGGGGCGCAGGCTTTCCTTCCGATATCAGTCTCTGAGTCAGGCAAAGTGCCAAGTTGCCGCCAGCCGAATCACCGGCTAAAAGCACGTGATCTGCCTCAGCAACATTCCCCGTAAGATATTCCCACAAGGCATCCCCATCCTCTGCTGCGGCCGGATAAGGATGCTCCGGAGCAAGACGGTAAGCAAATGAATAAACTCTGAAGCCTGTTGCCATTGCGAGCTTTACAGCGAGATTTCCTGCATAATCAAGTCCGCCGCTGATGTATCCGCCACCATGACAGTAAAGAATCACATAATCAGGATCGTATGAAGTATCAGGCTTAAATTCCTCACATTGGATATCGCCGACACAAAAACCTCTCCGTTCCACATTTCGTTTGGGCGTAGCAAGGCGGCTTGCCAGATCCGCCTGTTTCCGGTGGCGTTTGATCTCTGCGAGCGATGATGCCGACCCGGCCATAGACTTTATAGTCCTCAAAGATTTGACCAACGGAGTTTTCATTGCTGCTGACTTCCTTCATTATAAGTTTTAATGTTCCCTGTCATCAGTTACTGGTAAAAGTCTGATATCCATGGTTCCTTTTCCTGCAAATTTTTTTACAAGCACTTGAATTATATCATAGCTAAAAACAGCCCGACCTTATCTGGTCATGCAGTTTTGCTTGCCTCGTATTTCAGGATTTTGTACTATAATGATTTTGTCATTCGTATCTTATTTTCACACTAATGATAATGGGAGGCATCCAATGAGCAATTGGTATACTGCAGATACTCATTTCGGTTCGGATTCAAAAGAGGTCATGATACGTGATAACCGACCGTTCAAGGACATCAACGAGTATACAAAGGAACAGGTAAGGATCTGGAATGAACAGGCATCTTCGGATGACACCATATACGTCATCGGAGACTTTTGTAACTGCTTTCCAGAAATCGAAAAGGATTTCAGGAGTGGTCTTGCCGTATCAAAGCTGATAAACGCGCATATCATCCTCATTATCGGGAACAATGAACAGCGTGCTATCGACAAGTACTTTAACGGATCTTTTGATAAATTCCGTGAATACTGCATGACTGATCCTTCATGCAAATTCGATGACGTAAAACTTAATGATCACGTTTATATAAAAGGCGAAAAGCTTTTCCTTACACATAAACCTACTGACCACTCTGAAGAGTGTCAGACTTTATTCGGTCACACGCACAGATACGGCGGCCTTTGGAAGCCTTTCGGACTTAATGTCGGTGTTGACTTGAATCACTTCAGACTATTCAGCGATGACGACATAATGTTTATGCTCAGCAAAAAGGAAAAATACTGGGACGAAGATATGGCTATTAACCGCTGATATAGACATATGAGAGGTGTAACCGTGTCATTCGTCTTTATCTTCAAGCGACTAGGTGTCTATTACATGTGCATTGATGATCTTCCGCTGTAAAATAGCTCGAAATTATTGAAGCCTGCGAGACAATTTCGCAGGCTTCTTAGTTAATTATATTCCGCATTTTATAAATGAAGACGATCCGATCATGCGTTGCTTATCTTTATTATTGTATAATATAACACATGAAGCAGAAGACAGACAGGAGGAATGAGTTATGGCTGAAGTTGGCTATTTTACCAGAAAGGATCCGATAAAAAACTTTTACGAGATATCCAACAGTATTTCTGTTAAATGCGGGGGTGAGGGTGTAATAGCTAATCCTGTTGGCAAAGACGCATTCGTTATCTGTATAGAGAAGTTCTTCTTCAGAAACAGCAGTTATGCTGCCTTGACGGTAATCCTGGAAAATATTAATGGAGGAAGCAAAGCTTCTGTTGTAGGTTTTGGCGGGGGCGAAGGATTTCTAAACATCAGCATGGGTGCCAATCTTGAATTTGCTAATATGGCAGCAGAGGTGCTTTCAGAATTCGGTTTTACTTTAACAGGACGGTAAGCTGCTTCGATGATACTGAACGAGAGTGCGCAAGAGTTCTTTTTGGTTGTTTACTACGATTGAATCCATGTCCGATTCTGAGGAGAATTGAACCCCAATCTTAGCAGGTTTTATTCCTGATTTTCACGTCTAATTAACTGCAAGAAATAAGATCAAAACATGTCTTCAGGTCTTCTTTGTAGATTCTCTTATCTGATCCGTTTGGATAATTCGCTATCATAAAGGCAAACAATTTATCTATGATGGCAGTACTCTTATA
>JAGCGE010000201.1 GCA_017649745.1 Clostridiales bacterium
GATGCACCACCGGGGAATTCCAAGTAATACCCATAATTCCCGCCCCAGTTTCCGACACCCTGACAGGCATATGCCGCTTGTGCTCCGCTCGGAATCAGCATATCGATTTCGATTCTCAGCTTGTCACAATACGACCAAATACTTAAACCAGTGTCGATATATTGGCCATTGCCACTCTCGATGTATTCTACTTGCTGATACCCTGAAGGTAAACCTCCGCCTCCGCCGCTCTTCGCCCACAAGATTGTACCTGTAGAATCTTTAACTTGAGAAACTTCAACGTTGCTTCCGTTTACCGGTATATACATCTCTTTTACATCACTGAAATTCATGAACTCACCGCCTTAACAAGTAAGGTCTTAGTTACAGTGCTGTTATCAGACAAAACAAAGGTAAAAGTCTCTTCTTCAAAGTCTTCAACCTTCTGTGCCTGTGCATATACGAACGACTCAACTGTAGGATCATCCGGATCAGCAACATAGCTTGCCGGTTTAACCCTTCTTACCACAGGAATGTGAATGTCATAGATCACAATTCCATAGTCGGCTGTTAAAACATGCAGGTGTGCTTTAACATCTCCATTAAGTTCTTCACCAAGAACACTATTAGGGATCTTACAAGTAGATGTTGAATTATCAACAAGAAAATTGTAAGTAGTGTTCTTTGTATCAAACTGGCATGTTGAGCCGTTCGGTATAGTTACACCTGTGAAATGGAGAACAACGCCTTGATCCCACTGATGTACTTCTTTATGGCATTCAACCTTATAGTCTGAAGTTGCTTCAGTAAGGTCGATGTCAATCACATTAGTAAACGATGGCATTTTGAAATTCTCCTTTCCTAATTATTTAAATGCAGATACTGATCTGCGAAATAAGACACTTCTACTTCACCAGAATCAGCCCAGATGTTATTAAACCCTAATAAAGTCTTAACTTCATGAGGGGTGAGCTGGTAAATACAGGGATTTTCAAGAGGATAAATAGCGTCTGCTCCGGCAATAGCTTCAGAAAAATCTGTTGGCGAAGTCGTGTAACTGCTATCTCTGAAGTAAAACATTGCCCCGTATATCAGCATAGACTTGTCATCCATACTTGTTATAGAAGTCGCACTTGATACCTTATAGTTTGAGCAGACTATGCCTTCTTGCCTTTGAGCAGCTGAGTCTGGCTGTTTAATACCAGAAGTCGTATAATTACGGTAAATATTATCGTATGCCGATGAGCTACCGCCTTGTCTCCACCAATATTTACTGAGATCTGAAATATAACCAGATCTAACAGTTAAGACTCCTGTAAGAACATCTAAAGTCGCGTCAACAATTATCCCTGCTGAGACATGTAAGCTTGTAGGAGCAGATGCGGTTAAATAAGAAACTCGCATATAAACAGAACCAGGCGGAGTTATAAAACCCTCTTGCGCATACTGATCTGTTCCTATAAGCTCTTTCTTGTAATCGTAGTAGGCATGATAACAGCTAGTTGCTCCGGTCGTAAAGCCTTCAAACACATACCTCTTTTGAGGTTCTATAAGCAAATAATCACTTATAGAATAAGAAGAACCAGTAGTCTCGCTTCCAGAACTAGAAAGATACTTACCTTCTGTCGCGCCTTCTGTAGTAAACACGTTCTCGCCTTCAATAGCAAACGAATTAGTATACGTTTCACCAACGTAATCTTCGTAAGCTGTCATTGAAGATCCTGCTTCTAACTGTATGCCACTAAATGAGAAGGTGTCATCAGCCGAGTTTGCATTATTATTTGATGCATAAAAACGCAAGCCAGCAATAGGCGTAGCAAAGTTTCTGCCATACGAGTTTCTGGTGTTTCTCGATAACTGGCAATTCTGTGTTCCACCTCCAACATAGCTAAAAGCAACATTACAAGTATTAGAATCGGTATCACTACTAACAGGTGTTGCCGAAATGGTATAGTAACCTGCGGGCAAAGGTACATCAAAGTACAGAATGTCTGTTCTTCTAACGCCGGATTGATCGCCAAAAGAATACAAGTTCTTACCTGCGCGAATAAGCTTAGACTCCGTATAACCGCTAATGGCTCTTACGTTTGTCGGTGATGGATCTCCTGTACCAGACTGAGAATATGTCATAAGAACGTCCAACTTCTCAAGAGGAACGTCATCAGCACCGTCATTAAACGATGCAATAATCGTATGCTCAATGTCTATGGCAGGTCTTAAGAAGCTCTCTGGCTTGGGTCGTTTAATTACAGGTATATAGACCTCATAAACAACTACTTCGTAGTCTGCATCTATAATGTTTACATACGCTACAATGTCGCCCTGACAGTTCTCGTCCAATAGAGCATTCGGAATTGGACAAGAGTTACCAACGATTATTTCATTTTGAGAAAAACTCGTAAGTTTATTGTCAAACTGGCATTCTGTACCATCTTCAAAGTCGTATCCATCAAACACGAGGCTAAGCCCAGTGTCCCACTGAAAGACGGGGCGTGTTGTAGTCTTGAGTCTACGTGCTGTTTCGTATGCATAGGCATAATCGCCGTCAACTTTTACCGTTGGATTGTAAGGGTAAATAGGAGACGGGTAATTATTATAGCTTACATACTCCGTTGGATTATAATGCTCGTCACAAAGAACAAAGTTGAAGAAAAACTGGGTCATATCATCGGTAATTTCATCACTAAATGTAAGCCGTATACCTCCGCCACCTTCTCTTTTTTCGATATAGTCTATTGAAAGAAAGCTATTGCTTAATGGTATATGCTCAGAACCGGTTATATCCGTTACCATTGTGGTTACGAACTTTGTTCCTTCTATAAACCCAAAATTCTCAATACTACAAATTTCAAATGTTCTGTTCTTTAATAAACTTGTTTGAAATCCAAGAAACATCAATAAAAATTGATTAGAGTCTGGAAGCCAAAACAAATAACTCGAAGTAAGACTTGGCAAACCTGGTAAATTACTATGAAAGCTAACATTAGCCAAATCGATCTTATTAAAGAACTGATTTATTGCCATTTCGACTTCACAAGTAGTTAAACTTTTGCCAACAATGCCGTCTTTAATTTCTAAAGGATTACCTTCAAGTTCGACAGTGTTCCCTTTAACGTTCTTGTATGTAAGATCGATTATAGCCGGTTCTGTGGTACTAATTGTATTCTTGCCTTTTACAATCTTAATATCTTGAGGGTCAAGCTGGAAAGTTATAGGTGCCACCAAGCGATAAACTAACTGAATACCTTTTCCTTTAAGAGACTCAGCAAAGCCTTCTGCATCTCCATCATAATCTGTATCCTTAATGTATGGCCGATTACTCTGGTACATCTGTATAGACTTATCAGACATGTTCGCCCATGCAGTATCAGCAGATGGCGGAAAGTATGAACAGTTAAACCATTTAAGTCTGTCTGCTGCGCTAGATGTAGAATAAGCGTTAGTTATGGTTGTCGACATTCTAAATATCCCAGAATACGTTTCCGGAGAATAAGCATTCCAGATCATAGCGCTGATGTCATGAATGTAACCATACTCCGATGTAAGAACTCCGGTTTTTGTATTATAGGTTCCTTTAATGATTGGCGGTAAACCAACCTTACCGTATTCAACGATTATTGCTTGGCAATGCATACCATTTACAGTTCTAACTGAAGCCACTAAATAGTTGTCACCATCTTCTGTAACAATAGAAAGATCTGAACCAGTTAATGCTATAAACTGTGTCTTAGTTGAATAGTCTTTGCTACTGTAAATAGCGACTCCTGCCGTTGAACTCGAAGCTGATAAGCCGCTAAGAACATAAGTAGTATTAGGCTTAATCTTAATAAAGTCGGTTACAGCAAAGTTTACAGAATTGGTTATAGCACCAGAACTACTTACATACTTGTTATAAGTTAACTTTGTATAATCGAATAGATTATTAGCAAAGTACTTAGAAAGATCATAAACCTCATTCTGCTGAGGCTCTATCTTAACAGGTAAATTACGAGATAACATTACGTCACCTCCGTATTTTCCCAATAATCTGCATAGTTATTAATTGTCCAGAGATACTCATCTCTAAGAGCCTGGTATGACGACAGAACAAACGAAGACATCGTTGACGAATCGAATGCAATCTTTACGTCTATTGTAACAAAGTTCTTGATTGCGGCAATCATCTTATCGCTTTGGTTCAAGTCAGCCCAGGTTGTTGATGCAGTAATCTCTCTACCTGTTTCTGGGCCACAACCAACTCGCGTAATCTTAGTGAAGGCACCGTTAACAAACATGAGAATGTCGCTGTCAAAAGCAGTGTTGTCTTCTGCAATGCCGCCAATAAATTTTTTAACGTCAGCTAATATTGTGGCCATAACAGTTCTCCTTAGTTTTACTTTTTCAAGTCAATAAACTTAGACATGGCGAATCCTTCAACGTCCATGAACTTAACTGCATACCACTCGGTATTGTCTTCAAGCTCAGTGACAATTATCTCTTCGCCTGCGCCCATAATGCAAAGCTTCTCTCCGCTCAAAGAAGGCTCACTTCTAAGATTAAGCGGCTCTCTAACAACTGCATTAGGCTTAACTTTCTTTTTGGCTGCCATAGCGATTTCCTCCTACCATAATTTTGTATCACCAGGCTTACGTTCAACCGGTTCTGTTGGTAATATGTCAAAAGAACCATAATGTATAGCGTTGTGTGTAAGCTTAGTTACTGTAATTAGATTCTCAGGATCTAAAAGACACGGATCATGATTGACTAGCTGTTCTTTTGTGACTGGATTTAAATGATGAATCATTGGTTTGTCAAATATGTCATAACCTTCACAGCCAAGGTCACATCCATTGTCTCTTACTATTACTTTGTCACGAACTTGCTTCCATTCTTTTGAAGCATAAAACTTTTGATTCAAAAATCTATCTGGACCAAAAGTTTCTTCACCAATGTTACCGGCTCTCTTTAAATACTCGAATCTCTCCTTGTAAGTTTTAAGTTTCTTTAACTCAGAATATGTCAAGGTCTCCATTGTCGTCCACTTCCTCATCTCCAGAGTAAGACTTCATGGCAGCTATCGCATCAGAATATGTCTTAGCGCTAGTCTCTGCATCAGCAATGGCTTTTGTCTTGGCAATTAAAAGTTTCTTTTGCTCTTCCATGATTTCAAGCTCAGTTCGCTTTTCAGAAGAACCAACTTTGAGCCAATACACAATTTCTTGAGCTGATGCAGTTCCGTTTTGTAATCTTTCGAGAGATCTTTGACGCGCAAGTGAAATTATCTGTTTCTCCTCGGCGTCATCGGTTAAAGCCGGTGCTAGTTTCTTTGTACTTTTGTCCAGATTACCTTTAGTTTTTACGGTAATCATAATCTTTCCTCACTTTTTCCTTAGGGAATTTCCCAGATGAACCCTACTTTTTCACCCTCCGGGGAATTTTCAAATGCCGGCGCGAAATCGGAGGGGGTGCGTCCGATAGAGACCGGGGGGCGGGTCTTGAATCTCAAAAATTTTATAGAATTTTTCAAGAATTCGAGCCCAACCGCGTGCAATCTGTATCTTTTGTGACTTTGATGTAGCGCTGAAGCGGGTCAAGGCGAATGAGTTCGTCGATTGCTTCGTCTGCCACCATGCCTTCGTCGTCGACGCGGGCTGCAACAGCAAGCGTTCGCATCATGCGAGCCAAGCGCTCAGGTGTGCGATAGCCCATGCTAGTGTCGTATGCATACCACTCATCCCACTGTGTGAATGGATTCCAAGGGTTGTCTATTGTAGTAAGACAATAGTCGTTTGTAGTAGTGTCATCTATTACATCTAATAGCATAAAGCCTCCTTTCTAACGCTTGTATATACGCTTGTAATATTAGTCTTTTATAGAAAGCCCTAAAAAGGCCCTTTTTAGAGGCCTATTTTTAGTCTAAAAAACTGACTATAGAATTTTATGAATTTTTAGGGCCCTAAAATAGCCCCTATAATAGAAGTCTTGGAGGACATGATCATTATGGGGTGGAATGATTTTATAGGGGGTTATTTTAAAGTCTCAAAAATTTTTCTTAAAAAATTCTCTTAAAAATTTTAGATGTTTTTTATTTTAAGAGGGCTATTTTAAAAAAGTCTCTAAAAAATTCTCTTAAAAATTTTAGAGAACCTTTTATTTTAAGAGGGGGTATTAAAAATTCTCTTAAAATTTTTTACAATGTATTCCTAAGGCTCCAACAATCACAAAAAGTTTGAAATTATTAGAGCCCAAGAATACATTAAAAGGAGTTGAAAGGTATGAACCAAAAAATGGTAGGCTTACTTTTTTAGCGGGGGTACAAATAGCCACCTTTAAAAGTACGGGGGTGTTTTTAGAGGGGTACAAAATTCTTCTTAATAGAATCTCTAAAACAATGGGCACTTTAATTTGGCAGGGGTTATTTTAAGTACTTCGAAACAGTGCTTGTTGAAATACCTAGGGCATTTGCAATTTCGGCTATGGTATTACCTGAATTAGACATGGCCTTAATTCTATTAACCTTAGCTGATGAAAGTTGAGTGGTAGCCTTAGGAATTACAGAGGTTACTAAATAATCCTTATCCATGTTTTTAGTTATTTGAATTAACTTAGTCTTAGAAACGGCGCGCTTGTTTACAGCTTCCCATTCTTTAGGGGTTAATTCAATAAAGACTTCTTTCTTAGATGCTCCGTATTTTGCACGGGCTTCTTTAATAGACTGCTGCTTTAATTTCTTAAGGTCATCTTTGTACTCTTTCTCTTTAAGATAGGGGTTGTCTGCAGTCTTCTTACGAATATAGGCGGCTGCCTCAACCTGGGCTATTCTTTCTCTAGGCGCGTTTCTTGCAGCACGGTCTAGTTTTTCATCGATGGACTTAAGCTCAGCAGCATAAGTAGTCTTCAACTCTTTTGACGGGGGATTATACTCATAAGTCTTTAAAGTTTCGAGACGGGATTTATTAGCCAACTGCTTAAGGGCATTGGCATAATCAGCATAGGCTTCTTCAACAGGATGACCTGAAGAAAGTTCACGGGCATCTCTTGCTTCCGTCATTTGATCTGACTTCTGCAAACGTTTCTTCCATGTAACTTCACCGGTCTTCTTATCTGTGACGGGGTAAGAAGAATTCTTAGCCTCTCTCCAAATACGTTCACCAGTTACAGGATCTGTATCATAAAACCTATCACGTTTCTCTACTCGAACTTCAGACTTAGATCTAGATATCAATGTCGCTGCTCCGCCATAACGACCAGTTTCATCATAGTCTGCTTTTGGCTGGTATCTTTCTTTAAGAGCATCGATACCTAAATCTATCTCAGACTGTTTCCAATTGAGTCGATGCTTCTGAGCATCAATAACAATCATGGACTGTTTAACAGCACGTTCAATTTCAGAAGGCTTAGCATCTTGGAAGGTCATGTCAGTTATCAAATTGGTTATAATACCCATTTGCTTCTGTTTATCAGAATCTGTCATAACTTTCATGCCAGGATACTCAGGATATAAATCGCCCATCTTATCGGCCCAACCTTCAAGACCTTTAAGAGGCTTCTGAGAAAGAACTTTAACTTTAGCAGACTGAGGAATAACAACTACAGTATCTCCATCAAAGTCTGCTCCTGAAAGTCTTGCTGCAACATTCTTATTAATACCAACAGCATCTGGAGCATTGCCTAAAATATCTTTTCCCTCTTTGTTACGATTGTTAACGATACACATAGGGATCTCAAATCGTCCTGCATGAGGATATCTAACAAGAGCAACCTGTGTACCATCAGCATAATCTGGGGCATAGATCTCATCATCTTTCAATGAGTTAATAGGCAATATAACTTTATTGGTCTGCCCAGGACAAGCCGCGGCTTTAAGTTTAACTGCATCTGAATCGCATTGATCAGCAAAGTCCTTTAAAAATCTATTACGAATAACCGGATTATCAATTTGCATATACTCGTTGAATTCATCCATCTTTTCTGCAATAGAAAGATTCAATTGCTGCTTTATCAATTGACGAGATTGTTTAGAAAGAAACTGGGCAGATAACTTTTTCTGATAGTTATTCCAATCTCCCTCTGCTTTAATAATATTGATTGGGGAAAGGTGCTCTTCACCATCAGGTCCAATGTAAGTATGCTGACCTTTGCCTCCGCCTTTTATCAATGCACCAAAAGCATTATCCCAATCTACATCTTCATCTGTGATTGCTTCCGTCGGCTTGTCATCTTTAATCTTTCCTTTGCCTTCGTTATTTACTTTAGGCACTTTGAAAGTCTTATAGAAATTTGAACCGTCTTTCTTTGAAACGTTGTAAACAAGGTCATAGCCTTCAGGAATATCAATGTTGTAATAAGCCATTCCCTTCATATAGCCTAAACCTTCTTTACCACCATCAACCATGATTCTTACCTGTGCATAGTCCTTATCTCCAAGAGTTAAGTCTGCAACACCAGGACGAATCTCAATTGTACCATCTTTATCGGCTCCGCCTTCTTCCAAATATCTAACAAAGACACGGTCACGAGCGATGGATTCTGGTTTCTTCAATGACTCCCAAGTTTTGCCACCATCTGTTGTATAATCAGTTAAAGGCTGAATTTTATCAATATTTTCCCAAACTTCTTTTCTTGTAACATTCTCAGGTACAAGAACTTTAACAGTGGTGTAGTTGTTTTCATTGTTTGGCTGCTGAATGTCAGTAGTAACAGTCTTATAGCCGTCTTTCTCAAGAAGAGCTAAAGCAGCCTTAAGAGTTTCTTTAGAAACGCCAAGTTCTCGTTCAACGCCTTCACCAATATCAATGAACTCTTTCTCACGAAGAACCTTAAGCAAACGATCAGCTGTTCCTCTTGCCTGATCAACTCTTGCTTTCTGTTTAGCATCTCTTAATGCTCTTACCTGACTTTCATTCCAGCCAGTCTTATTGGCGATGGCTGTTACTGACATTCCCTTTTCAATACAACGTTGAACATAGCTTCGTCTTGCTGCAAGGTCTGCTTCAACAGCGGCCTTTCTTAAAGCACGAAGTTTAGTTGTCGAAATTCCCATAGCTGCTGCTATTTGGGTTTCTGTTCTTTTGGCTCCGGTCTTGGGGTCTGTTGCCAATTCCAAATATCTTTTATACCAGTCTTCATGCTGATACGGATCTTCGCCAGAGCCCCAAGGGTATCTACCGGAATGTCGAGGTGTTCCATAATGACAGATGTCTCCATCATCATCTAAATCCTGAAGAAGAATATCAATTGATTCTTCTCGCTTTAATTCTTCTTCATTCATAAGCTTATTCCTCGTCTTTCTTTATTTGTTGTATGATTCTGTCGAATCTCTTAATTTTGTCCATTACTGGCAAGATGTCTGTAGCATCAGGTCTACAAACCAGAATATCATTATTCTGATAAATACGAAGTTCAATCGTAATGCTGCCTGGTGCTTTGTCATACTCAAGGCAGAACAATGCTGCATATACAATCAGCTGTTCTATGTGAGCCGGGATCTTTCCCGTTTTAAGGTCATGAATCTGCAAATGGTTATCTCTAAATGAAATAGCATCAGCAGTTCCAAAGCAGTTTTCAGAATAGAAGAGCATAACCTCAGAATCCATTCTAAAACCGATTGCATCATTCACGAACATATCAAGAGTCTTACGAGGTCTGTTAGGGAGCTTCTGTTTACGCTCAATGCAAAGTGAAGCAAAAGCGTGAGTAAGAGTTCCCTCTTCTGCAGCTCGATAAGATTTGTAAGCTTCAACAAGTCTTTCATCTTCATAGTTAATCCAACTAAACTTGGACGCTCCCATAAAAGCATGAAGACCTTCAAAGCTTGAGTGCTTGTTCCAATTCATTCAATACGTCCTCCTCATTCTCTGGAGATATAAAACTCGCGAAGGACATTTTATTCAATGTAGAAACATAGTAACGCTGATTCTTTCGTTTGCCTTCTTCTTTCTCTTCGCGTTTAGTTTCAAGAGCACCCCAACGATCCTTATATAAAACAGTAAGATCCGGGAAACCTCTCATGCCTGTAGGATCATTCTTAAGAACAATAGCTCCAGGTAAACGCTCTTTAATTTTCTTTTTTAGTTTAGCCTGATAATCAGCTTCAGCCTTCATAATGTTTCCTTTCCGAACAAAAAAGAAAAAGAGAGAGGGGTTTCTATTATTCCTCTTCTCTCCTATAATAGTCCTTGCGTTTTTTGCGATTCAGATTTTAATGAAATCTCTTTCGTTAAAATTCTTTTTGTTCTTTAATGCGCGCCTAATATTAATATCAATTGACGCGTGTGAGTAAAGATGGTAATAGTACAAGTCATCATACAAAGTATTGAGACGATCAATACGACCGCAAGCCTGAATGAGCTGCTTGTATGAATATTGCTGGCTATAGAATATCATAGTGTCAGTAGCAATGCAATTCCAACCTTCTGCTCCAGCAGTGTAATTTACCAAATAGACCCAATACTTAGTCTCAGGGATTGCTTGATGCTTATGGCCATTCCATTCATGAACAGCAACATTATCTCCCCAAGGAAGTGATTTGAGAATCTCAAGTTCGTAATCGAAACTGTAAAACACGATTACTCGCCGATGCTCGTTAAAAATATCAATTATCTTATTTTTGCGAGAATCGTCCATATTTACTATTTTTCTTAGTAAATAACACATTTCTGAAGCAGATCCAACCGGAATATCTTTTTCATAGTCCCACATGTCTTTCAATGATTGCTTGTACAATTCCTTGTTGTAATCACACAAGATATCAATGTGATGCTGTACTGCTTTCTTGGTATACTTCATGTCAACGAGTATCTGACTTCTGATCTTAATCAGTTTGCCTTCATTCAAATATCTATCGACAATCGGATAAGTTGAGAAACGCTTAAACACTACATGATCTGTAGTAAAGTGTGTTTTGTTCTTAAAATATCCATTAGCCACAAAGACAGGAATGTAGTCACTCCACGTGTCACCTGGAGTCGCCGATAGTAATATCCAGCGATTATTTCTTGTAATCTTTAAGAACGACTTTGTCCAAGCGCCCCACCCAACAACTCGCTGCTCATCAAAAATAAAAAAAGAATCCTTGACTTCTGTATACTTCTTGATGTTATTCCAAGAATCAACGATGACCTTAGAATATCCATTCATTGGCATAGCTGAAGAAAGGCCGAATGGTTGCATGTCTGTTTCCCATTCCATTGTATCTCTCTTACGAGCTGTTGTAATAATATAAAGTGGGATTGGGTGCTTCATGGGTGAGCCACTTAAAGACCCACCCATTTCCTTATAGTAGTACGCTAAGCCAGTACGAGACTTGCCACTACCAACGCCTCCACATAAGATACACCCATCTTTCATCTTATCGATTGCTTCAACTTGATAAGGGTATAAATCAATCGACATCGTTCAACTTATACTTAGACAAGAAGTCATCTTCATTTAAGACGTATACCATGTTCTGTAAATATAAAGCTTTACCGGACTTTCCGCCGAACTCCCAATCATATACTGACAACTGAACACTTACATAATCAAGGTCAGAATAGTCAAGCATACTTATACTATCTTTTGTTAATGGGTGATCCTCATCGATAGTAATCTTATCATTTACAAATTTACCTTCGTAAATCTTAGGCGGATTCTCACGGTCCATATTAATCTTAACCTTAACCCACGGAATAGGCTCGTCTTCCTCATGTCTAGGCTGAAGATACTTTACAGGAATACCTGCATCTTCAAAGTCGGCTGCCGTTTCGGGGCTAATTAAAACCCCAAAGCTACGACGACCTTCTGCATTATACTTGTCAGCCTTACCAGCAAAGTTCTTAAGAATCAACTTAGTATCTTCGATAGTTATAACATTTCCTCGTGCCATGTTCATTCTCCTTTTATACTATTCTTGCACCACTAAATGGTACTTCTTCCATATACGGGTCATCAGAAGCAAACCAATAATAGTCGCCATACTGGTTGATGGTATCAATTGCATTGTTTGCTAATGTCTCATAGTATGACATGTCAATATCATACTCATAATGATTAGCCTTAACTATATCTGACTCCATCCACAAATATCCTTTTGACCCAGTTGCAGCATTGTACTTATCATTTGCTTTTCTTAAAAGAACCCCACCGAGAGTTTTCATAGGACAGAACTTGCCAACCTTTCCTACAAATATCAAGTTACTCTGATCATGTTCTTTGCTCATGTCAATGTACAACGCTGTTGATACCTGCTTGGTTTCACACAGATCTTCAAACACAATATCTTCTTTAGTGAAACACTTCTTAAAGACATAAGGAATCTGGAACTGAGTTCCTGTCGCTGTCCAGTGTCCATCATTCTTATCCTTAGCAATATAAACTGCATCATTGACAAGACACAACTTCTCATAAGTTGCTTCATGCTCAAAGTCATAACCATACTTCTTACCATAGTCAGTTACAAACTTAATGATCTCTGGTGTAGCATCAGGAATCTTAATTGAGTCTGTCTTAATGTGCGCGACAGTGAAACCTCTGTTCTGAACCTCATGCTTAAGATTGATCATGAACAGAGCTCCACGCTTAGCAATGATGTTATCCTTATT
This sequence comes from Clostridiales bacterium, assembly GCA_017649745.1. The sequence goes on from JAGCGE010000201.1 coordinate 12,540, forward strand.
GCGAGGATCCTTGAAGACATTATCAAACAGAGCCGTAGTGAAACCATATATCATATTGATTACGATCTTTAGTGAATAGGCCAAGCTCTTCATTTCGCCATCATCTTCACTTAAGAACGGAACAAGAAGACCGTCCAACATTGTCTTCAGCCTATCATAATCTTTATGCTTAATCGCAATACGGCTTTCCTTAAGTTCTTTAAATCTCTCTGTGTACTTACCAAAATACTTAATGGCTATAGCTGTTGAAGGATGCATACTAGCAATATCAAGGAGCGCTACATTACCATACATCCCAGGCTCTGCGTACACATAACCGCCTTCACCCGGATCTTCTCCTCGATATGATGAATGACCATCCTTAAACTCATAACCAGGAAACTCTTTACTGAGATCAACATAGTTCAATTCAGGATGCTTATCATCGCCAAATATAATCTTCTGCGCGTGCATACGTGTTGTATCACTTACAGAAAGACCTGACATCTTAGCGAGGATCTGTCTTGCTACTACATCCTCTTTACGATCATCCCAAACGGCTTCTGTTGCTAAAACATCATTCTCACAATAGTCGCCTACGAGTTCCCAATACATTTCAGGAAGAGGCTTATCCCAATCAAACTCCATTTCCTTATGAGTTATTCCGAGTTCAACCTCAAACTTCTTGAGTGATTGCTTCTTTGAAGAAATCTCATAAATATCAGCATAAGCCAAATTGTAAGCTTCTCCAAAGAATGCGTTACTGCTGCCATTAATAATCTGCTGAGAAAGATTAAACAATTGCTTGTTAGAATATCCATTCATTGCTGCATAACAGATATGGTTATCATAACGGCGATTGTTAAAGCCAACCATCCTAAACGACTTAAATATCAACTTAACATCTTCTGGCTTAGGATTGTACAATCTCTCTACTTTGTTACCTTTACCATACTTCTTATAACATAACAAGAACAGGTTCGGATAAACTTCGCAGTCATACATTGCTAATGGCAAATCTTCTGTACCAACATCAGTCCCTACAATCTCGTCATCAGACTTGAACTTCATATTGGCTGCGATCTTCAAACAATATTCTTTCTGATTGCTAGACCTACTTGCAAACACATAAATATCATTCCGAAGATCTGTCATGTCGTACGTCATACCAGAGGCATATGCTTCCTCAAGACATTTATTGATGTAGTCGATTGAAGGCTTTGTGTGCCCTGAACCGACTTGTTTCTTTAATGCCTTAATTATCAATGAACGCAAATGCTCCTGGTTCTTGATTACATTCTCTCCAACCATCTTCTTAACCTCTCTAAGAGGCAAACCCGAAGAGATTGAAGCTATAGGAATATCATTGCACTTTACTAGTTTTCTACGTAATGAGGCGCCTCCAGTAAACACTTTAATCTCGATCTCATCTGTACAGATTCTACTTAACTGACTAACATCACCAGTGTAAATATAATGCAGATGAAGCCCATTACCAGACTTACTTGTTTCTACATAGGTTTTAGGCCATGTAGATGCGGCTTCAATATTCTTCTTAAGACTCTTCTTTCCATCTTCACGAATATCAAAGTCAATTACAATGTGATTCTCTGGCACCTTCACATAATGAAGTTTAGTTGTATCCAACTCTTTCAAAGTTGTTTCAACATCAACCCATTTCTTTTTAGGTGTCTCAGCTTTAGTCGCATATTGCGCGGGGCAATCCTTAAGTTCTTCATCAAGTAAACTTGAAATGTTTTCCTTAAGTTCAATCCATGATCCCGGCTTGTCCTCTTTCTTAACTTCACTTTTTCTTTCGAACTTCTCTTTCAGGAAACCAACATATACAGAACGATAATGTTTACCGTCTGTAGCAATATATTGGTCATAATATTCCTTAAAGTAATCCTTAAGATTCTCTCTGAAAATATAATACGCATCCTTATACTTTGCATTTGTCTCTTCACAATATTTCTTATACATTGTATAAGCTTGCTTTGCTGTCCAGAACTCTTCATTCATAAACTCCAGATAGCTGTCCTCAACAAAGTTAAAGAAAGGATCTGTACGGTACATCATATCCACAGGTCTATAAGGATTATAGTAACTCTTACCTAATTCATTGAATACTTGCAAACAATGGTTAGCGATTGAGCCAAGCTCATACTCAATTTCCTCCATTAGAGAACAATAATCGGAATAGCTAACTTTATTGCCAGTCGGACGAATATCAATCAAACGTCTGATCATTCCTGCTTTAGCATCTGTAATCTTAACAGGTTTGTTAGAAGCCATCATTAAAAAACAATTCAACTTTAATGGATACTGTGTCTTTCTCTTCTCATTTATCAATAAGACTTCATGTGACACAATGCTGTTAAGTTTTGAATTATCTTCTATCTTACTCAAATCACCGTCATGTTGAATTGCCAATAATGGATTCTTTCTAAACGCTTCTGTTGCAAACAAGTTATTAGAAGAAGTCAAAGCCTTTGCTTCAAATACTGTATAGTAACCATCAAACAGTTTCTGAATAATATCAAGGACTGTACTCTTGCCTGTTCCTGGTTCACCAAAGAATACAATGAACTTCTGAATGTTCTTTGACTCTCCCGCAATAATGCTTCCTATAGCCCATTCAATCTTCTGTCTATTTTCTTCATCATACAAAACAGATATCAATTTGTTCCAAGCTTTAGGTTCCTTACTGCTTAAGTCATATGGAAGTCTTCTTGAAATATAATCTTTCTTCTTAACTTCCATTGACTGAAAACAGACCTTTGTATCAAGTTGCTTAAAATTATCAGGCAGTCCATTCTTGTACTTCAAGTACGAGTTCCAAGAACCACTTGAATATTCACTCATGTACTTGACTTTAACTAAACCATCAAATGAGCTAAACTTTTCTTCAGCAACTCTTCGTAATTCATTATCAACCATTGTAACAATATCATATTCATCAGTTGACCAAAGTCCTGCTTCATCATTCCAGACAGCATAGAAATCTTTTCCTTTAATCATCAGATCCGATCGCTTACCAACACAAAATTCAGGATAGACTTCAAGGACATTCTTTTTAACCTGTTTCACCTTTATTTGAACGAAATCCAATTTTTGCCCTCCTTTCGTTAAAATTTTGCAAAAATGTGTTTTTACCAAAAAACCAAAAAATTTTCTATGTTTAATATATATGTAAAAAATTAATTTTATAGATTAACATTAATAAATTTTTGGTAAAATGGTAAAAAAGTGCGAAAAAGCCTTATTTTACTAGGGCTTGCGCCACTTTCATTTTTGGTATATTTTTGGTAATTCTTACCATTTTTTTGGTAAAACACTAAATTTTTGCAATTTTCAAAAATAAATTTTTTGGATTTTTACCATTTTTTTGGTAAATCTTACCAAATCTGAAATCATTTTTGGTAAGAAATTTTACTCAATATCTGGGTTCTGACATACCTCAAATTCGTCCTTTTTCTCCAAATTTTCGAGCTTTTTCTCCAAAATATCAACCCGATTCTGGAGCTCTTTCCGACGCTTTTTGGACGTATAATATCCATAAGTACAGGTCAACTGAAGCAAGAAAACGGTCCACGTAAGGCTGTTAAGATCCTTCCGGATACTGTTAGTTTTCTTCGTCAAGTCCTTAATTTTACGCGTCCAAATATCTGCATCAATGGCCAAATTGTCCCAGTTACGGTTCTGCTTTCTCACAAATTTAGCCATCGCTTCGCCCAAAAAGTTGACTTCATCGTCCAAAATATCAAGCTTTCTGAACACTTTTCCATTCACATTTTTACCCATTTTTGTGCCTCCTTATTCATTTTCTTCACAATAATCGATGTACCACATAAGCTGGTACCATAGTTCAATTTCTCTCATATCGTACTTACCGACATCCAAAGTAGGAATATAAAACAACCCACCGTTACCGTTAGGATCATAAGTACGATGGATGATTCTGGAAACACGAACTTTAACTCCGCTATCCTTAAACCGATAGTTTACGTAAAATATCAACCCGGAATTTTTCATCATGTCCCAGAACCATCTACCACAATCTACGCCATCGAACGACTGCATAATATCTTCTGCTTTAATCGATAAGTTGACCATCACTTCTAATAAAGTTATAGGTCCTTCCGGAATATCAACAGTCTGTCCATTGGCCTCAGCCTCGTCCTTAAAGTCCTCTCTCATGTATTCTACATGCTCGTCCAAATTATCATCACGAGCGATTTGAGGAACAAACGGAACCGAGGCTAAGTATTCAAGTGTTTGACTATACATTGACTTCTGCTCATCACTACATACCTTGAACAGGAGCCAGTCATAGTACATTCTAGGTAATATCATACGGCTCCTTTCTATACAGTAGCCATGTACTCCCTATAAGTCTTGTCGTCCTTCATAATCTCATAGATTGCCGACTCATTCTCATTGTATACGAAGTAAGGGAAGTCATATTCATCATTACCCTCTTCCGGAATATCACTGAGTTTATTCAGAATCTCATAGCCAATCAGTCGACTTGCATTTACGATCGGCGTTTCTTTATCACCTCTCGTTAATGTACCGCAACTGAACAGCCATACTTCCTCCAGACGTGCCTTATGGGAATCAATCAGTTCCATGGCCTCATCCTCATACATGGGATGAATCTTGTTCTCCATCTTAACCACCTTGTTACCGGTCGCCTTCTCAACAGCTTGAGCGTAAGACTCGTCCTCGAAGTCCATATCGTCCACCGTTTCAACTTCTTCGTTGTCAATAACGTACTTAGTCTTAGATTCAACCTTTTTAGCGATCTCGTCCATACGTTCCTCCAGTTTTCCGATCTGCTCTTCGTAGAACATCTCCATCTCGTTCATTTCGTCCTGTAACTGCTTAACTTTCTTGTTTGACTTGTATGCGCCTGCACAGAAGCCAACAATACCGCCGAAAGCTGCTCCAATAATGCCTGCTGTAATATTCTTCATACCTTAATTCCTCCATTTAGTCAAGGTGTACTGGTCTGGGCAAGCTCAAGCCCCAAAGACCTCCTCCAAGTTTAACAACGTCAACACCAGCCAGTGACTTCCAACCCCACTTGTTGTGGATCGACTCAATCGGGAAGTTCTTAGCATCATCGATTAAGCCATAGAAGTCAGCTACTGTTACTGCCGGATAGCTCTCAAGGATTGTAGACATGCAATCAAGAACATCATTCGCTTCTTCTTTGGACTCCCATGCAGCGTCCATGTAACGCCCCATACTGCTCGTCCTAGTAGCTCCTGAAGACTCTGCACGACGGTTACTTTCCTGCAATGAAGACGCCCAGAATGAACCGTACGCAGTTCTTCCGCTCTTGTCCTTACGATTCCGTTTCTCGCCATATAGAAGCATGTTAATACCATCTGTAATGACGTCAACAACTGCATTCTTGATTGCTGGGATCACTACGTCAAATATCACGTGCTCCTTGATGTTACCACGCTCTTCACTAATGAAGGCTCTGGCAACACGCTTACCCATTCCTTCTTTACGTGCGATCGTCTTAACACCAGCAGGCTTAATATCTTTTATACCCTCACGTTCTTTAGCCGTTTGGGTCATGAATACTTCAGCCATGTTGTTCTCCTTTCAAAATATCATCGAAGTTTACCTGGTGATAGCTGCTCATAGGCGGCAAATCACTAGATGCTGGAATATCAGCCTCTAACTGCTGATACATTTCAAATATCTTCCATGAAGGAAGACTACGAATGTAATCCTTGGCTACTCCTGATGAAGCAATATCAACAAGAGTTTGCCGAAGGTTTTCGTCAAGTCTTCCCCCTGGCTTTTTTGCAGATTGAAATATCATGTATACCTGACGGTCAGGCATTCTCGACACTTTCTCCTGCCACGTCCCTTCCGGATACATCTGCCGAACTTTCGCTCTCATTTCCTGATTCGTCATGCTTTTCTTCCTCCTCAGTAATGAACATCTGAATATCTTTGATGTCTACCTTATCATAGTTGTTAATGATAGGAGCGAGGGATACTCCCAAAGAGTAAACAGACCTCTTCGGGATTCTATCGCCATCGTTACCATTCTTAATCGCCTTATAGGAGATCTGCTCAGGAAACCCCTCCGGAACTTCAACAACCTTTGTCAAATGCACATCGATCTCATGAATAACCTTCATACTCCGCCTCCTTATTCATAAACGTTTTTGTAATCTGTCTTGTTCAAATCTATGATAGCCTGGTTGATCTTACCTTCAATGTTCTCGTAATTGAAGTCAACGAAGAAGCAAATATCATTGTAGTTAGGATCGTCAACCTCAATAATCTCATACTGAACCTGAGACTTGCCTCTTTCAGGCTTAAACACAATACCAAGGTTAGCACATTCGTCTATTTGCTTCTGCTCACATTGCTTGTAGATCTCATTATTAGTTACAACACCATCATGCAATACGGTATCATTTGCCCATTCCATACGCTGTACAATACGTGCACGGTTATAGTCAGGATTGTGAGGACACCAGAAACCAATACCATGCTCATTAAGACAGTTCTCAGGAGTTAAGTACATTGCATACTTGCTTCCTGCAATCTTCTGAGGCCCAATAACAGCGTCGAAGTTATTATCTTCAGGATTACAGAACTCGTAAACCTCGATCTCGTTACCGTTCTTGTCTTCTCTTGTCTTACCAGACTTCTTTAAACCATAGTACAACTCGTTATACTGATCCTCAGTCAGGATCTCTTTGGCTTTCTTCTTTCTCCAATTACTTAGAGCAGTCTCTGCTGCCAACGCTGCGCTTAAGTTACGGATCTCCTTACGTGCGTTGTGTACTGAGAACACGAAACAGAAGACAGAACCTGCGAACGTGATAGCAGGCCAGATGTAGCTCTTACAAATATCACGAGCACACAAGCGTATCTCTTTCTTCTCCGTCTTCTCAAGCTCTTCCTGACGCATCTCACGCTCAGGACCTTCCTCCATAGCCTCTACTTCGTCCCACAACGCATCCAGACGCTTTCTAAGGTCCGTTGCTCTGTGAGTGGCCTTAATTGTGGCTTTGACCGTTAAAGCGACTGTAGCGCCTTCTAGAGCCAATCCAGCGGCCGTTGCGATCTCGCTTTTGTGTGTCTTGACAAACACCTCGGTCATCTTTACCATGTGTTTGAACCTAATCATTACATTCTGCCTCCTTAGTCTTAATATCAATCAATTTGTTAAGGTACCAAATTGCCTTTTTCAGATCTTCTACGCCGTTCTTGTGTTTCCAACGGCATGTGTACTTAAGAGCATTCGCCGTACACACTGCTTCCATACCTTTAAGGTCTTCTGTAAATGCTCCAATAACATCAATGACTTCAATACCCTGTCTCGACTGGTAATGAGCCGGATGGTTGACGTTGTCTGTCTCCTGTTTCTCTTCACCTACAAAGAAAGACTCAATTTCGCCAAATGAGTAACTATCTCTTATGCCATCTCCGGTTTCAATATAAACCATGTTCTCTTCTGTGTTTAAATATACACCAAGTACATCAAAGCCATACGTTAACTTGTGAAACGTAGTAACTGACTGTAAATAATGCATGCTATCCGGGATTATTGTTCTGCTAAAAGTAACAACCGGGCCATCCCACATAACACCATACTCAGCTTTGCCTTGCTTAAATATTGTTGACATTATACCTTTCGCCATTCAATTGCCTCCTTAAAAAATTTATAGGAACTGCCTATTTAGCGTTCCTATAAGAGTCTGTGCGTTTCTTGCGCTTCTTCGCACCGTCCAGAATGTCATCACGAATGCCCATAGACCGTCTCCCGTCTATGAGCGCGTTCTGGATCTGTGTCTCATTCTGGGCCATTTTAATGCGCTCCTGGACATGTTGAGAATATCCAAGCTCTCTTGCGCATGTTAAGGCCTCGTTAATCTTCTGTTTCAACGGCACATTGCGTACTCTATCCGGCGTACTAGCAGTCCCCAGTTTCCTCGCTGTTTGTTTCTTCGTTACGCACTCTTGCATGAGGCGGTTCAAATCTTCGTCCATCGTCCAAAGTCTCCTTTTTCTTAAGTTTTATACGGATTTCATCGTCTTCTGTCCACATTGTAAGGACAAAATCGTCCGGATTCTGGAAAACTCCCTTGATTAGGGACTGCTTTTTGGGCTTTTGAGGCTTCAAAACGGCCTCAGAATATCTACAATAGAGCTTTGCGGCCGCTCTTTCTGCTATTTTATCGTACATTCGATTAAACATCGCCTTCTTCTACCTCCTTAGGTACAAAATCAGCCTTGTTTTGCATCCAATTTTCGAGTTCTTTACCACACAGAGGGCATAAATCTTCAGGATTTTCGCACATTTTTAGTGTAACACGGTAATTACCGCAATATTCTCCTCTAGTAAAGAACGCTCCACATCTGTCACATTGATAAGCCCTTGCCATTTCTTTTCTCCTTTCAAATATCACTTGCCAAATCCTTCAATAAAGTAGTCATAAACCATCATTGAAGTGGCTTCTCCACGGAATTCATCGCCACAATAGTCATAATTACTACTTATTTGTGTCTGTTTTGGCAGTTTAGGTGTGTCCATAATGAACTCAATCAACTCATTATGGTTAGTTCCGTACCTACATTCTCTATTAATGGTGTCTTCTACCTTCTTAACGTCTCCTAATACACAATACAATGTTGCGCCATTCTTCATGTAAATATCAACACAACGTCCGATGTCAGAAGGTGATCCACCACACCATGCCGTACCAAGAGCCACCAAATATCTGTCTACACCATATGGATCGGTTACAATGCGTATGCCTGTTCGCTCATCTGTACGAGAAATATCAACAAGTTTACGCTGCTGAGAGTTCTTAGCCGTATACGCCCGATAGTCTGTACCGATCTTAAACGCATGCGTACCGTTAACTTCACACTTGTAATATCCAGGCTTTCCTTTGCCATAACCATTTGCTACAGGAGTCTTAGGCGTCGGCGTAGGACTTGGAGTAGGAGATGGTGTGGGTGTAGGTGTAGGTGTCGGTTCTGGTGATGGCGTAGGAGTAGGTGTAGGAATATCAGTCGGTGTGGGTGTTGGCGTACTAGTAGGCGTCAATGTAGCCACCTGAGTTGGTGTAGGAGAAATATCAGTCTCCTTTGAGCCAGGTTTAGTCTTTGCCAGTATGATTACTGCTATCGCTACAATTACGATCTCTAATGGGATTAATAGATGTTTCTTCAAATATCATTCCTCCTTCGAAAAGAAAAAAGAAAGAGGCATTACGCCTCTCCCTCCTTAACTTCCGTGTTCGCCGGTGCCTCAGGCTTCTTCTCCTCAGCCGGAGCTTCCGTCTTAGCCTTCTTGTCCTTTCTGTTCTCCTTCCAGGTCTTGATCTTTTCCTTAGCGAAGCCGACAATCTGTCTGCCTGCCGTAAAAGCACCATACCCAGCGGATACCAGAAGGGCTCCAACGCCAATCTTCTCTCCGACCGTGAGACCTTCCTTAGTCTCCGGTGTTACGTCGTTAACGAGGTTTTCCGTAGCCTCATTCTCTTCCGTTACAACAACCTCATTGTTCATCATTTCGTTCTCATTCATAGTGTGTTCCTCCATGTTTTTGAATTATTTAATGTGTTAATGAAGTTAATTCCTTCATTAAGAAAGCTGCGAATTTTGCGCTTTTACCACTTACGTTCTGATGCCTTTGGTGGCTTACTAAAGAGGATCAACTTGCAAGGTGTACCATCGTCCAAGATGTCTCCTCTAAACGGCCGGATTTCAACCTTTGTGCCATTCCTCCAACCAATATCATCGTGTGCCTTACTATACAAGTTACGCTGATCGGAGTGGTCAACGTAGAAGAAGAAATCATTCAAGCTTGCATCATCGAATGTAAGTCTGTAGTTTAACTCTCCAAGTGCCTTATAGATAGCCGATTCAGTCGTATACACTTCAGCGCCACTATAGTCCTCTTTAAACCAGAACTTGCCAGTGTGTGACTCCGGAACATTATCAGTCGGGGTCTCAATTGCCTTCTTTTGCACTTCTGCTGCCTTGTCTTCACCTAGAACCTCCTTTTCAGCCTTCTTAATCTTGTCAATCTGCGTACTTAAAGCTGCTGCGGTAGCCGTAAGTCCTTCAATCTTCTTTTTCATAGATACGAAGCTTACAGACTGGCATGTGATTGCCGTCGTCCCTGCAAATATCACAGGAACAAGTTCAGGAAGAGCAACCTTAACGATCTCCTTCTTCGTCAAAGGCGCACCCTTCTCTTCCTCTAAATATCTTCTTTTACGTTCGATACGGATGCCAGCTCTGACACCCGTAACTCCCGTAGCTGCCGTCCCAGCGACCCCTGATGCAAATATCAGGCTGTCTTTATGGGTCTTGGCAAACACTTTGATTAACTCAAAGTAGTTTTTCATAAATATCACTCTCCTTTCTTTAATTCGCAGTTATAGTTAAGGCATTCCCTTGCCCTAACAAGCCGCAAACGGGCCTCTAACAAAGGATCAAGCTCGTTCTGAAGCTTCTTGATCTTAGCTTCGAGTTCCTTAAGCTGCTCGTCCATGATCTCGTCAAGAGTTGCCAGAGGATTCGCATCATTAACTACCGGCTTCGGAATATCAACAGGAGCAGGCTTCTTTGCAGCCTCGGGAACCTTATCATAAAGCTCCTCGATCTTCTCCTTGTCCTCAACGTAACGATTAGGCTCTTTAACCGGCTTCTTAACGGGCTCCTCAATATCAACAGTCTTGCCAGATCTGCTAGCATACATGTTGGTAAAGTTGGAACGGTTGCTTAAGGACAACTCATAGAATATTGCCGGGCTACCATTAATAGTGTTGGGACGTACAGATATCGTACTGTACTCACCAATGTACTTGGACAACAGCCGAATGCCGTAGTCGTTCGTTACCTTAACCATACCGTTGTATACCTTTAAGAAGCCGTCCTCGCGGTTTCTCTTATACGGGTAACGGGTTATCGAGAGAGTACCTTCATCGGTACAGTTCTGTACGAAATGATAATATCCATCCTTATCATTCTTAAGTGCAGACGCGTTATCGCCGAATACTACAACAATAACGTCCTTACCGCCCTGCTTAGTCGTGCTGATTCTTACTGCATAAGGTTTACCAATGTTCATACGTTTTCTCCTTTTTATTTGTGTGTGAGTTAAACAAAAAGCCAGAGGCGTTGTGCCTCCAGCCAGAAACCTTACTCCGGATCTTCCTCAGATTCGTACTTCTTATCCTTCTCTTCAAAGTGTATCAACGATGCCTGTTCAAGTTCTTTGACTTGTTCGCTATGCGACTTAATCTCAAAGCCTAAACCGATAACGCCCAATACACCAGCAATAATACTGTAAATAGTACTCTTATTCATAAGTTTCTCCTTTCATATTAGTTTCATAAATATCATTGCGATTTTTGCGACAAAGCAAAGGGGCTTTGCGCCCCCTCACTTTCTGAACCTAACAATCTTCAGTGCGGTCTGGAAAATTCCCAAGCCAGCTTTTGCCGCTGTCTTACCGACTTCAGATCTTATGACGTTCTCTTCCTCAAAAGCCTTAATGTACTTCATGTTCTTCTGAGTTAATACCAAGCCGGCTACACCAACTCCAGTCTCTGCAGTGATGGCTCCGACCTTCAGCCAGAACTCCTTGTTTCCGCTACGTTTCGCATTCGTAGTGTCCTCAAGCTTCTGTACCTTGTCTGCCAACACAGCAATACTTTCTGCCGCGTCCTTCCGAGCTTTGGGATCCTCTATCTTATCGTACCTCTCGGTCTCGATTCGGATCACCTTCATAAGTTCGTCCATCGCTTCATCAGCTCTGCTAACTTTGTCCATAATGTACCTCCTTATTAATTAGTTTCATTAAGACGAGTGAGAATTTTGCGAGAATATGTCAAAAAAGATAGGAGACCTGCTCCTATCCCTCTTAACAACCTTCTAGCTGTTGATATAATCCATATAGGAATTATCAACCTCTTCCTTCGGTTTGTCAAGATACGATTTGAAGTGGTCTCCCATGTCAATAATCGGTCTCCATCCGAGTGGTCTTACATCTACTTCGTCCAGGTACAACTTCTCAGCAACTTCCTGTGCAGTAAAACCTTTCTTCAAAAGTCTTAATACCTTTCTGTCCTTTCTGTTAAGTTTCCATTTAGCACCTTTAATACCCATAATGTAATCCTCCTTTAGAATATAATTATTTCATTAAGAGGGCTGTACATCTTGCGGTTCTTCTCCTTTTTTTTGTCTTGCTTCTGTCAAGGGCTTCTTGTATTTCGGAATCACTCCATCCTTGTTCTTTAAGAAGCGCTATCGCATCTAGTACGTCGTCCCATGAGTCCATGCCATACAACTCGCCAAGTTCAAGATTTAGCATCTTATTCTCCTTTCTTACTTAATACTCATAATAGCTCTCTTAATATACTTAGAGTGTAAATACGGAGTCGCATTAGTCTCTACGAAAACTTTATTTTGTGTGGCTAACTCTGTCTGAATAAGTACGTCCTCTTTTCTTCTGTATCCGTCTTCAACGCTTATTATTATGCGCTTCTCCCAGTCATAAGGAAACCTGTTCTGCATACGAACTATGTTTCTCCCTAACTCGTACATGCAAATTGGCTGATCTGAGTTATCATTACAGAAATACATACTGAAAATATTCATTCTCTCTAAATATGAAAATTCCCATAGTATCTGCTTATAAGAAGCGCTTTTATCGGTTACATCAAAATGCTCCTGCCGTGGATTACAAAGTGATACATCCTCATATTTAAGATTATCAATTACTTCTTTCTGCCACTCCTTGCAGTTTGTAATTCCTCCAGCAAGGAATACCAATGTAGAATCTGGTATTTTGATACTCGGTGCTGTAATTATTTGTGCCATATTTATTCTTTTTCTCCTTTCTGTTTCCACTTAGGGACTTCGCCAACCATTATACCAAAATAATATTCGTTAGCCCTATACACCGGTTCTCTTTCTTTACCAGTGCATTTAATATGCTTGTCTACACATTCTGAAAGCCACTCTGAAGCGCGCTTTTTAGCATATGCTTCAACAGTGAAATTAGAATATCCAACAAGCATAGAAGCTTCCTGATCGCTTACTGAAGCACAACACTTATACTCAACAACGTCGATGCCATACTTCTCCACCATTTCATCAAAGTCTGCAGTAAGCCACATTTGTTGCTTAATGTATTCCTTAGCAACATCAACAGGTATATACTTAACTTTTACAGGTTCGTCCATTATTCTTCTCCTTCCTTAGCATGCTCTTTAATAAATCTTATTGCCCAATCAAGTGCCTTGCACTCATCCGGTCGCATTGTGAAATCGTTGTAGAGTTTCTCCAAAATCTTAAGGGCTTCTTCAGCCTTTTCATCTGTTTCCAGCTCTTTAATCTCTACTGTACATTCATCACCAACGTATGTTACATGTGCCCAAGGTGGAATGACAACTAAACCCTCCTCCATTTGGCTAAGTAATTCCTTTCTAAATGCCGCCAATCGATCTTTCCCCATTAAACAATCAAGCTGTACAACGATTACTTTATCTTTGTTATCATGCGATGCTTCCGGCGCAAGGACGTCATTCTCAAAATAATTCCCTGTAAGAGACCAACGCTTTTCGGCGTCTCCGAATATAATTCTTTTGGATATAGCGTTGATGTCATCGTTAACTGACATACCCGCCAAGTCTGCTAGAATCTGTTTTGCTACTAAGTCTAATTCTCTATCGTTCGTCTTAAGATTCCGCATAATCTTATCTCGTTCTTCCTCGGTCATTGCACCCTTAAATACCATTCTGTCGAGGATACATTTACAACTATTAGGCATCTTGCTCTCCTTTCAAATTATTCCGTATAAACTCTGCGCTTTTAGTATTCTGCTGCTCTTCAAACGACTTACATTCCCAAATATCAACAAAGCCGTCATTAATCGTATGGATGTGCCCCCAGCTAAACATTGGTTCATCGCATGTGCACCTGCCAGCATAGTCATTATACTTGCAGTTACAGTTAGCGCAGGTTATGGTTCTATAGCCGTCCTTATAACCCTTCTCGTACTTATCACGGTCATACTGCAAGGCTTTAATAAGCTCCTCTTTGTTTACGTTTATGCCAAGATTGACCATGTACTCATAGACGTAATTATCAATCTCATCATTGAACTTCTTCGTATAACTAGCAACATCAAACAACTCAACGAGACTCTCGTACATCCTTTTTCCTCCTTGCATATTCGTCAATAGGCATACGCTTAACAAATAGACCTATAATATCTCCGTCCTTAACGTTCCCCATTACCTCTTTTGGAATATCATCAAGGTCAACTAAAGCTCCGGCATTATCGGGTTCAATCACCAGTTTCCCCCAATGCTTGATCTTCGGCCTGTTGATCGAGAATTTCCCAAGCATCAGACCAATCAGTAGGATAATAAGACTGAAAATCAACAGGTTTACAGGATCCATTAGCCAATTCTTTAAGGTATCTAACATTGTTTAATAACTCCTCCTCTTTTCTTTGAATATCTTCCATGCATTCAAGCAGTTTCTCATATTGCTTCATTTCTAGATTATTCATAGCTAAAAGAATAATAAATATGAGAAGACCTATAACTCCAGTTGTCTCAAGCATAATAATCGTATCTATTGCCATTCTATGCCTCCATAAATATCTTTAGTAAATCGCTTAACCCTTTTCGGCTTCTGCCTTACTATCTTCCTTGGGGATCGCGAACCCGCACGTGACGTCATCCTTACCGCTTTTTCGAGGCCGGCTACCTCCCGCGTTCTGTTCCTCCAGACGCTTAATCTTACGGTCTGCAAGCTCTTCAAGCTCATCGTAATCACTCTGAAGCTGCTTATTGTCCTTCATAGCCTTCAAATATAAACAAGTGATGACGAGACTGTACAGAAGCGGAAGTACAATGCATACAACCAAACACAAGATCGTAATAATCTGATTCAATGTAAAACTCATACCTTATTCCTCCAAAATATCATTGCTCTTTCACAAGACGGACACTGTAACGGTAGATCATACCAGGGGCCTACTTCTGTGTGCCCACACTCACTACAACACCAGACTAAACCACTCTTATTTCCTGGGTTAAGTAGCCAAGTAGACTTGTCTGCAGGCCTCCACATAGCGTACTCTTCGCAAATATAATCCTTAATCTCGTCCATTATACATTTCGATCTCCTCATAAACAAGAGTTGTATGACCAGGGGCTTGAATGACGTATGCGCCCATGATCTTTGTGACCCAGTTACCACCTCCTAAATGAATCTTCTCATCGTCCCTACAGTCTTTCATGAGTTGGACCGTGGCATTCTGGAATGTAGGAATATCATCAGCCACACAACTTGATACATAAGTACCTACATTAGTTCTCTCCATTCTGTTGATTCTGTACTTTTCCATACTTTTCCTCCTCTTGCAACATTGCTAAAATATCTTCGATAGATTCTTTAACTTCTATCCTTGCCAGTTCGTTTCCACCCGGTAACAAAAGGCCTATAATACACTTACCACCTTTTATTTCATGCTCATCCGTTATTACATGAATATCATCGGTATTAATCACCATACCGATTGTCTTGCCATAGCGGCTGCCGTTTATACCAACCGCATTTACATAGATCCAGTTCTTCATTGATTGCCTCCTTTAAAAGTCGGTATCCATACTTTTTCCTCAAGACGCTGTCTTAGTACCTGAAGTATAACATGCTGATCATCTGAAATATCATAGTCTTGATAAATGTTTCCAAATACCTTCTTAATGTCCTCCCAATAGATCCAAGGCCTTTTATCATCGACATCACATGTAAATAACTTTACAATGTTCCATGCCTGTAGCATCTTTTCTTTCTCAAACTGAGTCAGTTCGTCCATTGCTTTCTCGATTTTCTCTCTCTTACTTTTGTGTTTCATACCTTTTCCTCCTTAAAAAGCTTACGGAACATTTTAATAGCTTCAATATAGTTACCCGTTACCTTAAACTTTTCATTTACCTCATTAGTAATTTTATCTACTTTCTCTTTATTCTTCCGTATAGCATCTTCTGTAGTTTTCCACCAATCGCCCGACATTACATTATACACATTAATTTCTTTAGCCATACCATTTCCTCCTTGTTTTTCTGAATTTTCCCACCCGGGAATTTTTCGCTAAGAATATGTCAAAAAGCTATAGGAGCTGCATAATGCAACCCCTATAGGATTTTGAACTAAGGCTTAACTTTCGGATTCCTCCTTTTCAGCCTTACCATCAGCAAGACCTTTCTCGTAAGCGTCATGAACCTCGATTAGCGTTTTCGCTGCACAATCAGCCTGCGCCGCCTCAATGCCTTCATAAACGCCGCTAATGCGACGATACTCAGCATAGCATCCGGTTGCTAAGCCAATAATGCCTAACGCAATCCACGATCCAATGTTTGCCTCTTTCTTGCTAACAATGTGCTTCTTTGCCATTTCTTTTTCCTCCTTTAAGTTTATTTAGTTCATTAAGAACATGGCATTTCTTGCGGAAAAGAAGAAGGGGCATTGAGCCCCAACTTCCGAAGGATACATTAACATAGATAGTTACCCCTTACCTTTTGTTGATGTAGTGAATAACAATCAGCCACAGGATTCCCAACAGCACCGATCCAAATATCGTGCATACTGCAAATCCAATCCATTTTGCTTTCCCATCAATCTTCATATATAAGTCCTCCTTTTTTCTTAATTAATGTTTATCCGTTCATTAAGAAAGTGGAGAATTTTGCGAAAACTTATAGGAGCTGCATAATGCAACCCCTATAGGTTAAGCTAATACCTAAAACCGATCTTACATTCTGCTTCTTCCTTCTTCTCTTCCTCAGTATCTTTCATGAGTACAATCATTGGCTCGTTAAATTCAGCATTGCCAAAACGCCACGACATGTGTGCCTCACTTGCACCAATATTAAATTCCGCAGCGGTAAATAACGCTCCTACGATACCACCAATAAGTAAACATACAATACTGTGAAATAATTTAATCACATACTTCATAATGTAGTCCTCCTTTAATTTTAAAATATCTAGCTATAAAGGAGTGTGCGAATCTTGCGAAAAAAGAACAGAGGCCTAAGCCTCCTCTCATTTAACAGGAATCAATACAAGGGAAACTGTGATACTTCGATCAAACTTACATCTAGCAATAATGTCTGCCGTCTCATCAGTATCAAGCTCTACGAGTCGTGAGGGATGCTCCTTATTAACTTGTGCAAGTACTCCCCGCATCTTCTTCGTAATGAATTTGCAATACTCCGTTCCACCCCAATCTTTGAGCTCATCATTCTCATCGATCGTATGCGGTATGGATTCAAATTCATTATTCCATTCCTCATAATGCGGATTAAGTGCCTCACAAGCAAAGTTTCTTACTCTCATAAACTCAGCCTGAACAAACGATTTAATAACATCCATTACCTCCTTGCTAAAGATAAATTTTGCTTGTAATATCATTTCACTCATTCCTTTGTCCTCCTTAATTTTTTATTTCATTAAGAAGCTTGTGAATCTTGCGAAAAAAGAAGAGGAGCTCTGCGCTCCATCTTCCCACACTTAATCTTTTAGATTCCAAATATCATCCTCCCAAGTGTGCCTACGTCGTTTTCGTTTCTCTCTTGCATCTAGGAAGTCTTCAACTGTGTCCGATACCAAAAATATCGTTATCAGTATCATTCCCCATATCAAGAAAACCATTCCCATACATAAGCTACCTCCTTAAAATGTTATTTAGTTCATTAAGAAAGGTGAGAATGTTGCGAAAATATGTCAAAAAAGGAAGAGCATTGCGCTCCTCCAGTCTCTGGTATGTGTTACTTCTTCCTTGCTTCGATTCCGGCATTAAAGCTAGTCTGAAGCCCCTTAGCCAAAGTTTCAATCTGGTACAATCGGTTAACGGTATCAAAGTCCGCTCCGCCCTTGTTATACAAGTTCTCGCGCAACTGACACGCGTTAAGCTCGATAATACTCAGATCTGCCCTTACAGCGTCCCGAGTCTTCTTCTCGCTCTTAACCTCCTTCAAATTCTTAGCAACGATTACAATAATCACAATAGCCACAAGTACTGTAAACATAATGTAGTCCTCCTTTAAAATTTAAGTTTATTTCATTAAGAAAGCAGAGAATTTTGCGAAAAAAAATAGAAGGTGCGAGCATTATATTAATAGTTCCAGTCCCTTTTCTGGCCCCTCTGCGTCTTCCTTAAACTTTTCACAGCGCCTGTACTGGTTTCTATTAAAACCTCATCACCTTCTTTCATTAAACACATTGCACATTTTGCGAAAAAAATAATCCTTGCAGAATTAAATAGGAGAGTTGTTTAAATTCTCCTATAAATATCTATTATCTCTCTTCGTCTTCATCTTCCATTTCAAGTTCTTCAATCCGGTTTCTTATATGGTTCAATCTATCTCCTACAATCCCAACCTGTTCATCGTTGAGATCATCGTTATTCCAACTCATATAAAGTTCCATCTCTTCTTCCTTCAATTTCTTCAATAAATCGTTTCTCTTCATAATAGTATCCTCCGTTAATTTTTAGTTTAACTCTCCTATTTATTTCATTATATGCATTGTTTATTCTGCGGTTGCATTGACATGCCTCTTCTCACAAGGTTCAAAAAGAAAAAATAGGCGTTGAGGTCTTGCCTCATCTCTTTATTCCCATCCTGATTGTTAGTCTAATCGTTTCCTATTTCATTATATGCAGTGTTTATTTTGCGAAAAAAAAAAGAAAAGGCGTTCAGACAGCTTTGAAACTGCCGCCTCTCTTACGAGTGTGCTACCCATTACACCATCAGCGGGGTACTCCCCTCTAGTCCTTTTCTTCAATAAGAAAGGTGCACATCTTGCGGCTTCTCACTACGTTCAAATCTAAATATGTCAAAAAAAAGAAGAGCGGTTGTACTTAATTCCGCTCAGTCTTCATAAGGTCTTCAATCTTCCATTCGGTTCCGTAAAATACGTTCTTAATAACAATCTTGTGTACAAACGGTGTCGGCCAATAAATTGTATAGTTTTCTCTGTTTTTATTTAAAAGCTCAACAAGCTTCTTTTCCAGATCACTACCAATGTTGGTGTAAACTACCATTTCATTATAGATGTCTTTTAACATAGTTTTATCCTCCTAAATTTTGTTTTGGTCTTTCCTTTCATTATACCCAGTGTTCATGTTGCGGTCAAAAAATATAATCCTTGTAAAAGCTGAGGGACCGGGTGTATAGTCACTATGAAACCATACACCCAGCTTTGTTTATTATGCAATTCTAAGGAGGCGCTTGTGACAAGTCCCTCAGCGATAGTCACCTCAGTCGTTGATAATAGTGAATCCCTTAACAGGCTCGTCCTTGGAGACGAGAGAAGAAAGCTTTAAAATATCTAGAGGAGATATGCTTACTCGTGCCTCCTTTAAAGCCGTAAAGAATGTCACCTTATCGAGTTGCTCGGCGTCCAGCTCTACAGATGTAGATGCTAGTTCGTCGATATCCATGTTTGCTGATTCAGATTGGCTGTCCTGGATCTCTTTAAACTTTTTAACGAAATAGTCGTTGGCCTCATCCATTGTTTTGCCTATCTGAAACAACTGAAACGAAATATCATACGGCAACTTATTCTGTATGAGGGCGCTCATAACAGGAATAAGAGCGTTGATTTCTCTGAATGTCAACCTAATCTTCATTTCTTGCCCTTTCTAGCTCTTCTACAAGAGCCTCCAATTCACTCACTCTTTTCTTTAACTTTTGTATCTGGTCTGTATTAATGGCTATGAACTCAGAATACCTTAAACCACCATCTGCCAGTTCGTTGTTCTTATCGAATGCAACATACCCTGCGAAGTCATCGTTAGGAATATCAGCAAGGCGTAAAGCTTCACCGACTTCGTCTAGGACGAAACCCGCATGCCTACGTCCACTATCTCCTTGCTTCATTCGGAACGTACTAGGCTTCAGATTGTCGAAGAATATGTCAAAATCTTCTCCAACTTTCGTGATGTCGTACTTATGTATACGTGCAGAAGTATAAATAGATGATGTGCTTGCATATAGCTGCTTCCATAAGTGACCTACACCTCCAAGTAATGCTGTACCATTTGAAGTCGGTCCAAATGCCTGACCACAAGTAATTGCATCCCTAGCAGTATCGGCTGTTGACCACTGCCATGACCCAGTATCTGAATTAGGCCAGTTTGTTTGGTTTGGCGTACATGGCGAATTATTACTGTATTTACTTTGCTCATAAAGGCTGCCCATATTCTGGTTTCCAGAAATAGTTACAGTTACAGATTTCGCATTTACCTCGCCTTGATTACTAGGGCTAATCGTAATCGATTGTGCTACTGTACTTGCTTGGAAGAAATTAGTAGGAAGATAATAATTGCTAGCACCACCAGCCGCATCAATATATTGTTGCTCAACATAAGGGCATGGTAAGCCAGTAGCCGGGTTTGTACTTTGATAAGCATTACGCCAACGCCCTATGTAAAAATACACGGTTGTTCCAGTAGTAGGAACTTGCTGTCCAAACCAACAGCCTTTAACAACTGCGCTCGTAGTACCGCTATGATAGCTATAAGATTCAACCCAGACTCTATAGTTCGAGGTATAAGTTTGACTCGTTGCCTCATACATTTTCTGGCTCGTATTAAAATAGAAATATCTATTATTACTACCTAGCTGGTTCACTGTCATACTACCAGCATTAATATTCCCATCTACTACAGCCTGTTTAAAATGGCCATCTCTACTATAAATGACTCCCGATGATGTTACTCCGAAACTATTTCCAACAGTTAGCATCCAGTCACTTCTTGTAGTACCAGCAATTTCATAGCTACCTTTCCAGTCACTTCCAAACAATTCTCCAGTTTCCATAGAGCCAAGGAAAAAGTTATGACCAGTTCCAATGTCGTTATTTGATACTGAGCCAGTCATTAAATATCCTTGACGACCCGTAATAAGTGACCATCTTTGCAAGTCAGAAGAGATAGTCTCATCGTAATATCCTTCTGAACCAGCGCCATAAAAGCTATTCTGCCTTAAGAAACCGTCTTGAGAAATATAATATTCAATACGATAATGGGAAGCATCGCATTCTAGCATTTCTTGCTTAGTGAAACGTTTCGTTGAAAAATCAACAGTTCCAGCTAATGCTTGATTGGTGTATGCCGTCTGCTTAGCAACTGTAGCAAGAGTAGCATAGCCAGGGCCATAAATATTGTCTGCAACCTGATCTCCAACTTCAAGGTCATAACAGAATATCCATCTCCATTTAAGATGTGTACTATCAGCCTCTAAAGGTGGTTCTAATATACCTGGATACAGATTACTCATTACTGCAAAGTCAACAGTAAGCTGAATATCATCATCTTGAGGATTAGTTGCCGGTGTATTAATTGCACTATTAACAACTTTATGCGTTATTGCACTAGGGAAACCTCCAATATACAGGTTTGCACAAGAGGCGGTTCCATCATAATCTACGCCAAAGAAACGTCCTACAATTAACTTCCAGCTATCAGAAGAATATCCCGCTACAGTAACATTATTAATACCTGCTGAATCGTAAAACACGGATTTATTCTTCCAAATGTCACTTGACAAGAACAAATATCCATATGTATCAGGCCCGCTCATAGTCTCTAGCGTGAAATCCTTAGCATTAAGAACACCCGTTTCAAGGTTCCACTTAATGTTTTCTTGAATATCTTTTAGTACTCCAGCTTGAATAATACCAGCATTAAGAATGCCAGTCGTAATGAAGTTCGCACTGATCTTACCATCATTTGTAATAGCAATGCCAGTAAACGTACTTCCTCCATCTTCTGACCAAGCCAAACCTCCCTGGTTCCACATCCAAAGATGAGCGTCACTGTCTGACCAGTTAACTTTATTAGCAATTACGATACCTGTAACCTGTTGAGGGTTTGACGGATTACGCATAAATGATACATGCCCTACATTTGCAAACGAGTTCATGTATTCCGTTGCTTCTGCAAAAGACTGAGAAATGATGTCATTGTAAATCTTAGTCATAGACAAGATTTTATTGTCATTAATCTCTTGCTTAAGCGAGGCGTTTGAAGACTTGACATTACCACTTAATGTAGACTTGTCATCTCCTGTTCCTAATACAAACTTTGTCTTTGACAGATCGTTAAAGTCATACTCTACCTGAGTAATCGGAAAATATCTGTCTAAGCCATGAGGACGAGAGACACAGCGGACCTCTCCCATAAGGTGGAGCTCGTTTCTATCCCTTTCTGTACCAGTCATCATTAGACTTAAGTCAAACATGTCAAGTTCAATTGACATCTTATCGAACTGATAAGTATCGAAGTAGTTTTGAGCCAGGTCAAGAAGATTAGCAGGATCTTCAATGTCGTTCCAGTCGACTTTCTTATAGATTCGTCCGTAACGAGCCAAAATATCACTGCTAGCTTCTAACATGACACTACCTGAGTTAACAGATTCGATAGTCCTTACTGCATCTAACTCTTCTGGTGTGAAAGGATTAGTAGGTCGAGTCTCTTCGTTATCGTAAGACTTACCAGTAGGTATAATTACCGTTGCTAAGTCTTCAAGTTCCCAGTTTCTTGTATAAGAAATCAGGTTTTTACCGAACATAATGGTTTGCTCAGAACGTAAACTCAAAGGGTAATCTTTATAGAAAGACAAGTTAGTAATGCCATTCTCATAACTTACTACCATTTTGAGGTTATACGCATCTATTGCATTTGCCAGTAATTCGAGTGTTGATTCGTAGTTTGCGTACCAGTCAACATTCTCTTCAAGTTCAGCATTAGGATCAAAGTACTTAATATTTACCTGTTTATACTGTTCGCTAGTTGAATAGTATGCATTATGGCAATCGTGGTATACTCCTTCTGGAGAATCCGGGTCATGCCATTGCGTGGTAATTAAATACTGCAGCCAATGCTGTATTCTACTATTAATATGCATCGGCAACTGTATCGTGTCTGCCAAAAAGTTAAGACCGCCCTCACAGCTAAACTTGCGCTGATCATATGCATCTCGTTCTTCTTTTAAGATACGGCCTCTCCAAAACGGCTGGCCGTCCTTTTGGACCTCAATAATAGACGACATTGTCTTCATAGCATCGTTTGCTACGTTCTGAGGTCCCATTGTAAATTCTAAAGTTCCAGCAGAGTTCTCTTCCAAATGTAAAGTAATACCACTTACTTTAACTTTTGGGTTTGTTGATACATTAGAGAAAAAGCAAATAGGAGTAGGATTGGCTGATGATGAATAGTCATATACATAACAATTAAACATTATAACCTCCCAGGAATAAACTCCATTTTTACATTAACTCCTACTGCTGCAGAAACTAAGATTGTACTTTCTCCGTACATAACCCATTCATAAGGTTCATGTGTTCCGATTTGAAATATCTTTGACTCGTTAATACTCAGTTTCGGACATTGAAAAGTAACCGTTGCCTGTCCTCCAGTAACAGTTAACTTAAACTCCGTAGGCATTACTCCAAGTATTTCATCCGGTATAACTTGCCTATTAATAATGGCACCCATACCATTTAATGAATAAACCTGAGGTCTTCTGCGAAGTTTGTAAGGTTTAACATCATAGCCGATTGCTACTTTAGGTCTAGGCTTTCCCATAGCGCAATCGACATTGATTCTTCCTTCATAGTACCAATCCGGGTCATCCTCTAGCCATAGCTTGGCAGTTACTCCATCTAATTCACTTCTAATTTTTGAAAATATGTCATAAAAAGTTAAGTTGGATGGATAAGCCGAACCACTGTTAGAGTACAATTTTGCATCTATAGCGTCAAGCATATAGAAGCCAATCGAACCTGTTCTGTTACTATAGACAGGATATCCACTAGCATAAGTTGAGAAGTCGAGGGAGCCAGAAGCCCCCTCAATTTCAACAACATTTGTCTTTTGCTGTGGCATAGTGAAATAAATCTTTTCAGTGGGGACTAAATTGTAATCGTCCCAGGTGTTTTTATCACCGATGTATAGAGAGTGATACATTTAAATCCCCCTTCCGGTTGCTACTTTAGCTCTGTTTCCAAGTGCTTTATCCATAGGAGCTACGAGTTCTCCTACAAGAACACCTGAATCAAGAACCATCTGATACTTAGAAATAATTTCAGCCTGCCTCGTTAACTCGTCACGCATCTCATGAATAGCATCAACGATATCTTGCGTACCAGTCGTCTCTGCATCAGTAATCTGTTCAAGCTGAGAGTCTTTAATGGTGGGCTGGAAGTTCGTAGGAATATCCATACCACCCATAGCATTATAGTTAGGTACAACATTCATGCTATATACGCTACTAAGACCGGCAGAACTCGGATCAAATGCCAAAGTGTCACCGTAATCTACCATTCCGTCAACTGTCAAATTATCAACAGAGAAGTCGGACATTCCGGTCATAGATTCAACATCAAATCCTACAGGAATATCAGTCATTCCAGAGAAACCGCCAAGAACGTCGGAAGCTACTTTCTTAACTGTATTTAATACTCCGCCTTCACCCTCGTCAAGTCCAATGCCAAGGCCCTCCATCATGTAATTACCTATTTGGGCCATTACTTTAGAAGGAGAAGAAATGCCGAAGAACTTCTTAATAGCACCAAGGGCTTTACCACAGAAACCTTTAATCTTGTCACAAACCCAATTTACCATGTCATTAATACCGTTCCACAAGCCCTCAACAATATTTTTACCCAGGTTATAAATGGCTTTAAACGGAGCTGTAATGAAGTCCCAAATCTTCAGGAATACATTCTTAATGAACGATATATAAGCGCTGAAGCCAGCTGAGATACCATCCCAAATCTTTTGCAACAAATTACGACCAAAATCAAAGATAGTACTAAACACAGCTACAATGCCATTCCAAATGGCCTGGAAGACGCCAACAATAAGCCCCCAAATCCATTCGGCTGCAGACTTAATACCATTCCACAAACCTTCAAGAATGTTTAAGCCTAACTCTGCAAATTTCTTAGAAGGTGATGCAATTCCAAAGAATTCGCATATGCTATCCCATAGATCCACAAAGAAGTCTACAATTGCTTGACCAATCTTCTTAAACCAGTTTACAACAGCCCAGAAGCCGTCTACTATACCGTCCCATACATCTGAGAACCATTCACCAACAGCCTCTAAAATGGGCTTTATCGAATCCTCAAAGATGTTCGATAGTAATGTAAATACAATACCAACTATGGCTAGTAACAGTTTATACAACGACTCACCAAGTTCTTCTGCATGTAACATCAAAGAATCAGCCAACGCATTAAGAATTACAACCAACAAGGTTACAACGTTCTCAATAAGTTCTGGTATCTTCTCCTGAAGTCCAACCATAGACTCATTAAGTCTATCTGCAATCTTATCGATTACTGTCATAAGCATAATAACGCCTACTAAAATAGCCAAACCTAATGCCATTTTGAAGATTGCGTTACCTAATGCATTAATAACAGCGGTAGTGCCTGGAAGAAGACTCACAATACCAGCAATAAGAGCAACAGCGCCAACGAAGATTGCAAAAGCACCAGCAAGTTGTAGCAACGTATCCATTTCTATACCATTAGCTATTAACTTCATAACTCCGCAGAACACAAGTAACGCTAAGGATAGAAGCATCATTGAACCAGCGAAACCTAACAAACTCGTTATGCCAGGCGTAATCAAAGATGCAACACCTGCAAATGCTGTTAATGTTATTGCAATAACGCCAAGAATGAAGATGCCTTTAATATCTTCTATTTCTAAAAGCGAATCCTGAAGACTCTGCACTGCTTTTACAAAGACTGCCACCGCTATTGCCAAAGCTACCATTGCAACAGAGAAAGCAAGTATTTGCGTTGCTGCAGACTCAATATGAATGGTTGCCATTAACTTAACTAATAGACCAACAGCCAAGAACAATAAGAATGTTGATGCCATAGCGCCGATTAGTTCTAATGGCTTAGCTTTCTCAATAACTTTGTACAAAATGTACATTACACCAAGTACCGAAATAGATGCCACGACAATAAGATCAATTACGGCTGCTATAACGGCTACCTGCCCTGCTGCTTTTGCTAAGTTTGAAAGGGCACTAGATGCCTGAGTTACTATTTTAGGTCCTGCAACCTTGCTTATAATAACTATTACAGCTGCTATAATTATGGTGCATCCTAACATAATGCCAAGACCGAGTGCAATAGACTCCAGCATATACTCGTCCGCATAGTTGCTTAATATATACCCGAGTCCACCAACTACCAGTGCCATAAAGCCAATAGCACCACCGGTCTTTGCTACTGTTTTGGCAGCTCCCGTAGCTTGAGAATCGTTTAAGTTTTTAGAAGCCTTAAGAATAGCCTTTACACCTATTGTAAAGACTACAAATACACCAGCAAAGCCTAATACAACGCCTAGAGCTTCATTACCGTCAAGACCCTTAGACTCCATATACGACAGCAGTTTCATGGATATAAGTAGAGTTGAGGCGATTAGCGTTATTGCTGATAACAACTTATTTATTACTTTCTTTACGCCCTTTAATTGATCTGCAGAAGACGATAGATTAGAAGAAGCTTTAACAATAGCTTTAGCACCAACGCTTATTACCATAATACTCAAAGCCAAGGACATTGTGGCACTAGTCATTGCGTCAGCACCGTACTTATCGTTAGCCCAAGTTAATAGCGTGAGAACTAATGCTATTTGAATAATCATACGAGATATTATTTTGAAGATTTTGTTAATGTTCTTAACATAACCATTAAGAGCCGCTCCATCTATTTCGTTCTTCTTAGCCCAGTTAACGAGAACTGTAAGATTTTTAAGAATCTTATAGAACATCAGACAGATGATCCTCACGCCAGCATACATAGCAATAAGCGCCATAGCTAGTTTACCAATATCTTGACGAGAAAGAATAGCAAGAGCTATTAATACTATGCCTATCGCCTTAATAATTCTGGCAATACCCATCATTAATGTGTCCGGTCTATATCCTGTAAAGTTTTCACCTAGGTCACTGATAGTGCCCATCAGCCACTTTAGACGTCTAAAGAATGACAATACTTCAATGACTATCAATACTTTAACGGCTGATACAAGAACCTTCTTAATGTTCTCCATAGCCTTCATAGCTTCATCAGATTCATCAAAGCCAATCAAGTATTTGAATGCTAACCAAATCTGAGAGAAGCCATCACGTAAAAGTTCGGCTATCGCTAAAATATAAGGCCCGGCACTAACAATAACGTCTCCAACTGCGGTGGCTATCCAAACAAGCAAACTTACCAGATTGGATAATATCCAGAAAACCAGATCAAATATTTTCTCTGGGCCAAAGTCTTCAATACCGGTTACTTTTCCTATAATCTCGAATATGGCATTCGCTATCTCATTGAATACATCAACTAATACCCAGAAAATATCAACAATCTTGTCCCAAGCTTCCGAGAAAGTAGGGGATACTCCTCCCATCTTGTCAATAAGGTCTTCAAAGAAACCAACAACTTTGTCTTTAAATCCAGCGAGATTTAATCCTGTAACGGAATCTACAGCCTCGATGATTCTATTTACACCATGACTAAGGCAATCACCAATAAAGCTGAGAACTTCATCGACCTTCTGCGGTCCAGTTCCAACTTTAAACCGTTCCATCATTTGCGAGAAACGAATAGGCAGCCACTCAAATATGTCATAACAAAGAATACTAAAAGCTGCCTGCGCTCGTTTCCCAAATTCATTAAAGAAACTAAAGACACCATCTCCAATAGCTTCAAGCTTATCAGAAATAACCTTAGGATCAATGTTAAATAATGCTGCTACAAAATTGGTTACAGCTTTTACAGCAAGCTTAAAGGCATTTCTGATTGTCGTTAAAGCAAAAACTATAACTGCTGGTATAATATCGCTTGCGCTTTTAATGCCAGTTACAAGAGGATTTAAAGAATCATATAAGAAATGATAAATTATATCACCTAACTCATCAAAAATCTTATAAATAGTCTTGTAAACTTTTCGTGCTGTTTTATCACTAACCCCAAATAAGCCTAGTAATCTAACAACAAAACTGCCAATGGCGGCACCTAGAGATTCAAAAACATCCCAAATAATTTCAAGCTGTTCTGAACAAGGATCTAGCACAAAATCTATAATGCTTAAACCAGTAACCCATAATGCATTAAGAGCAGCAACAACGACGTCAATAGCTCCGTATAATACAGTGAATGTTTTAGTTAAAACTTTTAATGCAAAGTTAAAACCAGAACTATTTAAAATCTTTTCAACAGCTAAGTTTAAGGTATAAACAATCTCTAAAATAAAGCCAATAGCTTTAGATAATGTCTTATCTAATGTGTTCCCAAAAACATTATCGACTCCAAATATAGCTTTAACTAACTTCCATATACCGCTGACTAATGCCCCTATGAGTTTCCAAACATTAGCCATTAACTCGCCAAGCCTTTCTACGGTCCTACTTTCTACTATACTATTAATCGTATCGCCAAGGGCATTAAGGCCAACAACAAGTTTATCAAATACTTTTACAGTATTACTTTCCAGACTTCCAGAAGTACCTGATAATATTTGAAACAAAGTACTAAATATTTTTATTACTCCGCTTCCAGCCTTGCCTAATCCTTCCCATAGAGCCTGTTGCTTTGTTAATTCGTCTCCGTTTTCATCAAATATCCCGCTTGATTCCTTACTCCATTTAGCTAATTCCTTAGCGACATTACTCAATGGCGTAGCGAAAATATCATACATGCTATTTGCAAAGTCTGTCCATAATTCTGCAGCTTCTTCGTAATTACCAATTAAAGATTTAAATATCTTCAAGAACTGCGTACCTACAGCGTCCTTCGTTGCATCAATAGCTTCGGTAAAAGTCGTTGCTTCCTGTGCTGCTTTTAAAGCGTTCCAACCAACTTTGTATTCTTCGCTAGTAAGCTTTTGCAAAGAATTTATTACTTTCTGGTAGTCTTCATCAACTAATTCGATATCGCCGTTTGCTATCATAGCATCGACCATTTCTTGAGCAGACTTACCAGTCTTCTTCATTTGATTACCCATTCTTATAAATTGGGTAACGGTCAAATCAGAATCTTCGTTTAATTCATTTACTAATGGAATTACTTCATTAGAAACACTAGAGAATTTCTGTAAACCTTTCTCAAGTACTTCTGTTGTAAACCATCTGGCGTTTTCATTATTAAGCTGATTCGCCTCAAAGAACCAGTTACGAATCTGAGCATCTGTGGCGTCTTTTCCAAGAATCCTACGCGCTTCAGCTAAATCTTCAGCTCGAATCGTACCTGCCTCTTTAGCAGCTTCAATAAATACATCCTTAGCTGCAGTTGTACCCATTGACTTAAGGTTTGCCATCTGAGTCCAGTCTTGGTACTTAACATAACCAGCACCTAAAGCCTGAGACATCTGATACATTGCCTGAGAAGCAACTGTAGCATTCTGTCCTGACAAAGCAGCCCAGTTAGCAATACCTTGCATATCTGCTAC
The DNA here is from genome assembly GCA_017649745.1 of Clostridiales bacterium. The sequence goes on from JAGCGE010000201.1 coordinate 42,082, forward strand.
TGCCGAATCAAGACCAATTCCGGCACCCAAGAATTTACCAATGGTGCCTACCATGTCTGTAAAGTTGTATGAGGTTTCATCTGTATAAGCCATTAATTCGGCTAGTTTAGATTCAACGCCATCAATTGCAGCAGAACCATTGGCTTCGAGCTTTGCCAATTCTTCATCCGACAATGCTGCAAGAATATTCTTTACACCATGGGTATACTCATCATATTTAGCATATCCGGCTTTAGGATCAATGATGTCTGTTGTAACAGACTTAACGGCGTTTATAGCGCCTGTAATTTTCGAAGTAAAATAATTAGCGATTTCATCTGTAACTTTATAGAACACCCTTCCGACTAAAGAAAAGTGATCTCCTACGCCGTCAATCGCTTTATTGAGTTTATCGAAATCGATAGACTCGGAGGCTTTCTCTAGATCTTTAAAGCTTCTTGCAGAGTCTTCAAACTCCATTTCTTCTTTAAACTGATCTAGAGACTTCATTGAAGCACTAATATTCTTTTCAAACTCTTTATTGTCAAATGACATTTGAACAATTTGGTTTTCAATAACAGTGCTCATACTTTAGTAACCTCCTTCCAAATTTTATTGGCAATACTATCATAAATTGGAGCTATTGCTGGATTAATAAAATCTCGACCTTCAACGTAAACACCACCCTTTGTTAAATGCCCATACTGTATAAGTATGACTACTGGGACGGTGTTGTATCCAACAACATGGTCATTTGTAAATATCAGTCTCGCTCCGTTATTATCGTGAACGACCTCGTAATTCCAAGCGTCCGCCGACTCTCCGGAATCTTTAGGGGTGGCGTCTCGTAAGGCTTCCACCCCTAGTTTTCCGTAATTGTCAAGATTCAGCTTGTCAATAGCTTTCTTTATCTTACTTAAGTAAGACTCTGTCTTTTCAAAAGGTTTACCTTTTACTCCCATTTTGAATCCGCCCATTGTCAAGCCTCCACTATTTAATGATGCTTTGCTGACTTTGCTCTACGAGCAGCCATTGCCTGATGACGAGCCAGAGCAGCTTCTCTAGGCGTTGCCTTATTAGCCTTATTCTCTGCCGCTTCCTCTTCCTGACAAACTCGTATTAAGGTCAATAACCTACTCAAGTGCCATTTCTGGCATTCGAATGGTATGTTGTAATGTACCATGAAATAGTAAATACGTTCGCTGGTCAAAGGACGAGTATCTCGTTTACCTGCTTGTGGTTTTTTACTGAACCAAGTTGCCGTCTTCTGATCTTGAATGTATTCTATTATTTCTTTTAAATTGTTTTGTGTTAAAGCGTAGTAAACATTTGGGTCTACGTTTTGTGTAATGGTCATTTGCTTAATGTAGTCCATTACCATCTCTTGAGTCATGTTCTGTTGCGTCTGATCATACACAATAAACGGTTTCTTCCATGTTGCTTCCCACTTTGAAACAGACACTAGCGAATGCTCTAATTGTAGGGTCGTTTCTTTTGTATATACAAACTGATCGGTTCGTTCGTTAAAGAACTCTCCACTAGGAACTACAATTTTAAGCACTTGTTACCACCTACTTACTTCTGCGGAGCTTTGTGATCCTGAAGCAAGCCCTGGGATTCTGCTTTTTCCCTCAGAGAAGAAGGAATAATAGCGGTAAAGAATGCACTCATCTTCTCTTCGCTGCTCATGAGTTCCATAAGCAAAACATTGTAAGCCTCAGATCTCGTGAATCTCTTTGCCAGAGACTGGTCTTCTCCTTTATCAAGGAACTTGCCATCCGGAGTTTTCTCACCATAAGCAGCAAGTATGATACCCTTAAAGGTCTCCATAATCTTTCTACGGTCTTTGGTGTCAATGATCTCCTGAAGACGATCTCTAAAACCGCCCTCCGTTGTAAACTCCATCTCAATCAATTCAGACTCATTGAGATTGAAGTAAAAGGTCTCGGTAACATCCTCATCATTGTAATTTTTGTACGTAATTTTCTTTGCTAACATAGTGTATTAGCCTCCTTAAATTTTATGAAAATATGTCAAAAAGTAGACCCCCGTAGGCACTAAGTACCCACGGGAGCCCAAAGAAAAAGTGAATGAAACGGGACAAGCAAATATCATCAACCGTTTGCATCAGGAGTAAGCTTGCCCTTTACATCGTCCGGAAGGAATAACGTAGGAGTATGTGTAGCATCTCCCCAAAGTTCTTTCTCAAAGTCTGCAAGCTTATCCGGATCAGCATAACGTGCATCGATCTCAAGATGAGCAATCGGCTTATAGCCAGTTACATCAACAGGAGTCGTCGTAATAGCCCAACTGAACGTCATGTTCTCGGGGGAATCATTAACGGTTGCATAAGCCTTCTCAGTAGGAGCAGCAAAGCATCCGTAAACAAGATGAATCTTGTAAGAATGATCATTGCCGTCGTCATTGGAACCGATCAGGGTCTTGTATGCAAGGCCAAACGTCTTATGAGCCTGCTGAGAAATATAAACACCCGGCTTCGGCTTAGCAATACCAATGCAGGTATTAAACTCAGTAGGATACTGAATTGCCTCGATCGTTGCGCCGAACTCTTCAACAGACATCAGATTCAAATACTTAATGTTATCAGCATAAACAGCCGTAGCTTCTGCTCCAGAAGGAGATTCAGTAAATGCAGTAACACCATTCCAGGCTACTCCGGTCTCATAGCCGCTAGAGCCCATCACATAAAGCGTCATGTTACTAATACCAGTTTCATAAAACCGCTCATTAGTAGCATCCCATGTTAAAGCTGCCATTTAATTATCCTCCTTCCTTACATCATACCGATAACCGCTCCGGGAAGCGGAAGGTACGGATCAGTGCCCTGTCCACCAAACAACGCTGTTTCAAGAGCCGTAAGTTTGCTGGAGTTAGCCTCAGTCGATACAATCTCCATATGAGAGATCGGCTTATAAGTAGACTCATAACCCACAACCGGGATCTTCGTGGTCGTAATAGACCAGCTGAATGTCATGTTCTCGGGGGAATCATTAACGGTTGCGTAAGCCTTCTCGGTAGGAGCTGCAAGACAATTCCAAATCAGGTGAAGGGTGTAACCCTTATCAGCACCATTAGAATCGCAAATTTTGGTTCTGTAAACCAGACCAAATGCTTTACGAGGCTGCTGACCAATCTTTACACCAGCAACGAGCTGTGCAGTTCCATCGCACTCATCAAAAGCCTCGGGGCTCTGAAGAGCTTCAAGAGTAGCACCAAGCTCCTCGTCAGAAACGAGGTTCAAGTACTTGATGTTATCTGCATAAACACCAGTTGCTTCTGCACCGGAAGGAGATTCAGTAAAAGCGGTGATGCCATCCCAGGCATAACCCATCGGATAAGCGCCATTATTAATCGGGTATACAACCATATGGTCGACACCGGTCTGATACTGGCGAACGGATTCTTCATCCCATGTCAAAGCTGCCATGTATTTTTCTCCTTTTAGTAATAAGTAGTAAAAGTCCAATGATGTAAATTATCGGCCGTATACTCTCGGTCGAAGTGTGTCATTGGTTGAGTCTTTAGATACATCTCGGGAAATGTTGCATCGGGATTTGTATCTATGTAAGTAACGGTATAAGCGGGCTTGGAACGGTAGAGTATATCATCCGCATGTTCTGTATCATACCTATATAAACTATAGATTATACAGGGGTACGAAAGTTTAACATTGCCAGGAGGCTGAAAGTAAACCTTTTTACCTTCCCCAATTAAGCCCTCAAGAACAAGTTGAAACTGCCTGCGTCTGCTCATCTCAGCCATTATACACACCTCCCAAGGTTAAGCGAAGACGAGGGAACTGGATTTCAACATAAGTTACTTTCCATTTAGCGCCCTCGACTTCGACATAACGAATATCTTGGTAATACTGTGTAGCATAAGGGTCGGCAATAATAGTAACCTGATGAGAGAGCACGAGGTTATCATTAATAGACTCTGGATTGATCTGAGTACGATATGATGCCTTAGTAAAGTCACCATAGTAGGTCTTCTCTACAATCGTATCTACCCAAACACCAGAGTGTTCTTCAGTCTCGGCACAAACACCAAAACCAACTTTACCTGAAAACTTCATCTTTTCTCTCCCATTTTGAAGTTTTTATTACTAGCCGTTAGCAGTAGCGCATACAAGATCGCTCAGGTCAAGCGAAAAGCCATCATGTACACCGCTCGTGACAACGTCAACCTTAAGAATCTGGTTCTCATTGTCAGTTACACGGAAGATGCAGATGCCATCCGGATCAAGTTTGGTCATCGGTTTCTCCGGATGCGTAGAAGGATCAAGACCTACCCAGATCTCATCTGCAGCGGAGTTCACGAACTTAAGTGCAAGGTAGTTGCCTTCCTGCTCTGCCGGATTTCCAGACCAACCAGTATAGCCAGTTACATACTTCAAGCTGCCGGTCACAGCTCCATCAGCGACTGCGACGTCTTCCTGGAGATCATCGCAATCCTTGCCGAGGAGATCAATGGACGAATCGGTTACCGGAGTTACTTCCGTCGTCCCTACTGAAAATTTGCTTCTACCGCAATAGCAGACTTCGGAACGTTCAGAGCGCCAGAGCAACGTGTCTCAATCAAGTACAGGTACTTGTTGTAGTCGATGTTGAAGTCATCGAACATATTAACAGCGCCACCCTTATCAGCACCAACAGCGTAGTCATTAAGGTTAACAATAAGACCCTGCAGATACAGAGTATCATGGGTCTTGCTGTCAACACGAGAGAAGCCGCTCATTACTTCTACCGGAACAATCTCCTTAACACGAAGCTTACGAGCAAGCTGATCCTCGTTCTCATAAATGTAACGACCGGTCGTATCTTTGATCAGGAGAGCTTCGGTGATGAAGTCATCGGTCGTATAGAAGGACGGGTTACCGGAACCACGGTAGTTCTTACGAGCACGGATAGCAGCCTCGATTGCAGCAACAGCCTTGTCAGATGCAGATGCAGAGTTTGCAACATTGTAAACAGCGTGAATGGTGTAAAGCTCGTCGTCAAGAGCAATAGGACGAATGTTCTCCGGATTGATCTTGTCCTCAGCAAGAGGCTCACGTCCGTCACCGATAAGGATTGCACGAGCAATTTCCTCATCAAGCATCCAACGCATCTCGGTCTTCATCCAAGCAACTACATCGAAATCGGTGATGTCGATAATATCATCACGATCGAGCTTCTGCTTCTTGTAAATGGTCTGCGGAACGGTCGTTCTCTTGAGAAGCAGGAACACTTCCTCAATCTTCTCGTGGCCCTTCTGGTAACCCTTGGCTCTAGCCTCGTCCTTCGTAATATCAGCATGCATGGACTTAATGCGGCTGAACGGAACCTTCTTAACACCGGACATAACCTTGCTTACCCAACCATCAGGTCTCTTGATCCAGCTGGGGGTCTTGTCAATTGTCTTTGCATCCGGGAACAAATACTCAATATCGGTAATACCGTGTGCGAGTACGGACTCCTTCAGGGAACCATATCTCTCAGCATCCTTAAAGATTGCCTCGCACTCAGCGTGGCTCAGGTAGTTATCCTGCTCGTTCGTTACAACGCCATCGTTGTCAAAAGCATTATGCTTCATTTCATCTTCTCCTTCATTATTATCAGAATGTTTTGCTTCGCCTTCTTCAGCTCCTTCAGCTGATGCCGCGAGTAATGCCATAAACACCGTCTTCTGCTCTTCATTGAGAGTCGCCAAGACATCTGCTACGGTCTTTTCTTTCTTAGCTTCTTCTGCCATAGGTTTTTCTTCCTCCTGTTTAGATTCACTACCTTCGGCGTGCTGAATTTCCTCTTTGGACTCTTCAGTCGTTTCTTCACGATCTGTATGTGCAAGGTTCTCAAGACCCTCGCATTCAAACGGAGGATAGATCACAACTTCTTCCTCATCTTTATCGCAGTGCTCCACGATCGTATCGATGTAAGCGCCTGGATTTGCACCGGCAAGCACAAGGCTTACTTCACGAATATTGCCGTGAATAACATCTGCACCATTCTGTTTCAAATGGTTAGCATAGATGGATAAGCTTGTAATATCGCCGTGCTGTACACGAATCTTAGCATCCTGTCCTTCAGCGCTTTCATTGAATGAACCATAGGCGTAAACGCCTTCAGGTCTATTCTCAAGATAAGCTTTACCGACAACCTGATTAAGAGATTCATGATTGTGATTATACACAAGCGGTACATGCCTATTGGTGCAGTCTTTAAATGCATCACGACGAATGGTGCGGCCATCAGAACAGCGGATGTCATTACGAGTAGCCCATCCACCAAAGTCGTAATCATTCTTGTTAACTGCCATTTTGACTTTTCCTCCTTATTTCTTATTATTAGCAAAAGTGTAGGCCTTCTTACTATCATTTTTAGCAGCTTGTTGGCCTCTTCTAAAGACAAAGGTATAACCTTTATTCTTTCCTCCGCCTTTCTTACCTTTAAGCATCGAAGCGTCTTTCTTCATATTATCGAGTTCGTCAGCATACTTATTGTTATACTTCTCGCTAATCTCTCCACGCTTCTTTGCAGCAGCTTCAGAAATGCCTTTAGACACAGCTCCATACTCTTCCATAAGAGCTTTACGATTTTCGTCGTTTGCTTTCTTGAGCTTTTCAATCTCAGCTTTCATATGGATCTGTGCATGTTTTCTTTGAGCAGGATTCATTTTCTTAAGACGAACTTTCATAGCTTCTGTTTTACTCTTGAGTTCCTTAGTTGCAGCATCGATTTTGCCTTTTGTTGTATTCTTGGCTTCTTCACGCTGAGCCTTAATTTCCTCATTATGAGCTTCGCGTTCTGCTTTATGCTCTTCGTCTATTTGCTTTTTTACGTAAAGTGCAGCTTTCTTGCCTTTTTCATTTAAGCTAGCTGTAGAAGTTGAACGTCTGTTGCCCTTGAGTTGCTTATGCTCTTCATAGTATTGATGCGCTTTAACAGGATCATAATACTTACTGGCATACTGTTGATGCTCTAAGTCTGGTGAAACGATTACTTTTCTATCTAAAGAAAATTCATCAAGTCTCACGAGCTGTGATTATCCTTCCGCCATTAGCATCAGCCTGTTTAAGCATCTCTTCCATTTCAGCAATATCAGCATCTACGGCATCCATATCGTTCATACTCTGTTGCAGCTCCTCCTCCGTAGGCTCTTCTGGCATCTCTCCTTCCGGTGCCTCTTCCATTGGCGTAGCAATGTTGTTCTTATTTCTAAGATCATCAGCACCAGGCTGCTCAGAAGGTTTCATACCCATAGCCATACGAATCTCATTAGCGCTCATGATTTCATTACGTGTAAACTTATCGGCAAGTTCAGCAAAATTGCTAACCGGCAAAAGTTTAAACGCATCACGAACATAGATTACGGATTGACCTTGAGTACGAGCAGTCTTTGAAAGGAACTTTCTTCTAAATTCCTTTGTAATCGAACTAAGGATAGGCTCTACTGTACGGCAATAGTAATTATTAAACTCCTCTTCTTTAGCCGATCCTTCCATTATTTCTTTTGTCATACCTAACTGGCTATATAGCATACTCGTTAAGAATTCGACTCTAGACATTATCTGGTTTTCAACCGGTCTATTAAGCTGAGTAATTTTCTCTGTGCCATCTGTATAGGCAATACCATACTTAGAACCTGTGAGCTGCTTCTCAATATCTTTACGTCTCTGCTCTGCTTGCAACTTACGCTGCTCAGTCTTAACAACGTAAGGAAGCTGTATAATCAAGTCTAACTTACCAGATGCATTCTGCTCATCAATGACATCCAGCTGGTTAAAGGCTTTGATTAATCTTTGAAATGTGCTATTCGGCTCATTAAATACCGCATAAAACGGGTTCTCAATGATTGCCGTTGTTTGTTTTGGAACAATTATCTGCTCCTTAACACCTCTTCGATCGTTGTATACTTCTACCTGTATAGCGTTAGGATACCATTGAAGTATACGGCCGGTTCGCATTGTGTAGATCTTAAATATCTCATGAGTTGTTGTGTTAATGTCTGTATCGATAGGCACACAAGCAACATATCCCTCGTCAAGAAGTGACATTACAATGTCTTGAACGAAAGCTTCCCCTGTCTGGTCAATATTAGCCTCAGTCTTAAAGATTTCATTTAAGTCATCTGGAATATAGTCAAGAAAGTGGTCGTTGTCATCGACTCTTGCATGACGAATAGGTGTCTGAGAACAGTCTACAGCAATACGATTAAGAACCGCAGTAATTATTGATCGGTCTCTTCCGTTTGAAAAGTGAGGTCTATCAGGACGATAAGAATAGACTGTTGGCTGTTCAACCTTAAAAGACCAATCTGGGTCATAATCTGTCGGATCCCGATTTAAGAAGGCATTCCAAGCCGAGGCTATACGACTACGTAGTGACATGATCCTCGACCTCCTTAGGAATTCTGTTTACTTTAATCGCAGAATGACGGACACCAAATACTACTCTACCGCTGTCCATGCCTTCTTTCATGTTGGCAAATATTCTCTGCATATTATCATAACCAGACTTATAGTTATTAAGAAGATTCTGCGATGCATTATAACTGTCCTTATAAAGGTTCAAATCTTTTCTTAATCCCATAGCAACTCTGGCGTTGCCCTGTGCTGTATTCTTATACGTCGAAATAAGTTTCTGAGCAGAAGAATAACTCTCTTTGTACATTTCGAGTTCTTTTACACTATCTTCACCTTTGGCAGCTAGTTGCTGAATCTCGGGCGAACTTACAGGACGGTTAGACATTCGTTTAATAATGATCGCCGCCCCCGCTAAAATAGCAGCACCAGCAAGAAGCTTTTTGGTACTAAAACGTGAATCTTTAGACGCCGTTTTAGCCTCATACTTTGCTTCTTTTGCTGTTATCTGTTTCTGCTTTGTCTCTTCTTCAGCCTCTTTAACTTGGCCATGCTGTTCTGCTTTGATTCGTATGGCATCATTCTTAGCTGCAGCACGGTCCATCTTTATCTGAAGTTTTGCTTCTGCCTTGTTGCGCTTAATTTCAAGTTTCGCTTTTTGCTTATCCGCTGCCATTTTGAGGCGGGCCTTCTCTCTCGGATCGCCAACGCCATAGCGCTCTCGTCCTTCGGGAGTTAACGAACCATCTTTATACTGATACTTCCGATCGCCCCATTTCATGCCTTTAATGCCCCAATGCTGCAGGTCTTCAACCTTCTTAGCTTCAGCGGTTTTCAAAGCAGAATACGCTTCAAGAGCTTCCCTATAATCTTTAGGATTCACTTAGCAAGTTCCTCCTTTCTTTTATGATTTCATGTTTGCTTCGAGTCTTTCCAGACGATCTTTCTCAGCATACAATTGGTTCCATGAAGCACCTGCATTCTTCATTGCCCAGAGCCTATCTAAAGAGCCATCACTCAAATGATCTACATGTACTGGATTGTCCATTTTTTCAAGAAATTCCATGTCATGCTTACGGCCATTAAGATAGAAATCTTTAGACTTAGCAAGCTCTTTCATTCTCTTTTCTAATTCTGGTTGGCTTAACGAAGAAGACACTGAATTAGTTACATGCACCGGTTTTGCTGCTTGACCTCTTTCTAATGCTTGCTTAGTCAATAAAGCAAAATGCTCACTATTAAGTTCAAGGTCACCATATTGTCTTACTAATTCGTCTACTTTTGCCTGCGCTTTCTCTGAATTCTTTCTGTATACGCGTTCTGACAGCTTAGAAACGCCGATACCTAAAAGAGCGCCAACTGCAGCACCGCCGACTCCGCCAACCAAAGCACCGAAACCTGCAGAGCCAGCTACTTCTCCGGCGCCAAGTCCTATTATAGAACCTGTATACCCACCAAACAAACCGCCACCAACTGCAGACCAAGGTCTCCTTGTGGCGACGTCATCGGCCGCTGTCTCATAAGCAACTTTAGCATCAGTGTGCCTTTGAAGTTCTCGTCCATAATGTATTCTACCAAGTTCGGTTAGAGTACCATCAGGATTTTGATACTGGCGTACACCCCATTGTTGGCCTTTAACACCATAATGCTTAAGCTCGTCCTTATGTTCTTCTACATAAGCACGGTTAGCTTCTAGAGCTATATAGAATTCATCTCTATTCATCTCTACTCCTTTACTCAAACGCATCTCTATTATTCTTATAGACAACGTATGCATCAATGAGAGCGGCTACGTTATCGATCTTATCTTCTCGTCTTCTCTTCCAAAGCTTGCGGTTACCGTTTGTATCTTCAATCGTAATCGCATTACCAAAAGTAAAGGACATGATCTCTTCATCAAACAATAAACAACGCTCTTCCGCTAACTTCTTTAACTCACCAAGCGGAACAGACTCAGTTCTTGAACCCTGTCTAACCTTCTCAACACCAAAGCCTCCATTCTCTCGGCACCACCGATCAACAAAAGCCTCAGCATTATATGGGTCAAATCCAAAGCATCGAACATCGTATTCGTGCTCTGCTATGAAGTTGTCAAGATCTTCGTAGACTTCCATCATGTCTAATACGCTGCCATCAAGTACTACAAGAGAGCCTTCATTCATAAAGTTCTCGTACTTTGCCCTAGCAGCCCTTGGTAACTTCATGTAAGTATAATTGGAGATGTAACTTCTGGCTTTAATACCAAACGTTTTCCCATCAATAGGGAACAAAAAGGTAAAGGCACAGAAGTCATCTCCTTGCGATAAGTCCGCTCCAAGCGAACAAGCGCACCCTTTGAAAGATCTTCTCTTATGCGGCAATGTTTCCTCATAAGTAAAGAAGTAAGTATAGCCTTCGGTTGGTATACCAAATCGTTTTGCAAGAATATCATTACGTGCAGCAGGAACTTTCTCTGCTCTCTCCACGTCCAACTGATAAACCTCATAGGTTACCGTTATTCCAAGGTTAGGATTAGCCTTAAGCCATAACTCAGGATGCGGAACTTCATCTATACTATCCATCTTGTAGTACCAGATAGATACGTTCGGAGCATAGTATTCCTCTTTGAGTATTGACATTAATTCCATTTTGATTGTATCGCCCGACCCTGCTCGAACAGTTCCTTCAGAAGAAGTAGCAATGATTAAGTAGTCGTCCAGCTTAGACGCTCCTTGCTCAATTGCACCTATAGGGTCTTCTCTGATGTCACAAGAAAGCCATTCATCAAGAGATGCAATCTTACATCGTAAACCCTGAAGCTTGTCGATTGACATTGGTCGAATCTCAAGCAAGGAATTCGTTAAGAAGTTCTCAATGCCCTTCTTTGTAGCTGCTAACTTTTGACGTTTGGCTTTATTACCCGTTGTATTCTGTAAGCTACCTTCAGTAAGGAAACTAAACAGAGGACCTCTGGCTCTTGCAATAGCTGTTCTGAAAGGTGACAGCACCTCTTCCGCTTGCCTCATCGTAGGGGCCGTCGTTATTTGGTGAGTCGTCGTGGTGTCCACAGTGAGAAAGTAACTATGTATACACTCATCATACATGGACTTTGCCGCGCCTCGGGCTACAATAAGGAATTGCTTATTAGTTAAGCGTTTCCGTTTCACCTTCTTAACATAACGCTTTAATACGGGGTCAAAAACATTACGTTCAACGAAGATGTACCAACCAAAAACCTGTTCGCCCCACAGTTTAAAACTGTCGAGCATCTTAAAATCGCTACCATCAGTTAAAGTAAGTTCTCGCTCACAAAAGCGGATCCAGCCTTCAACCTTAGCTCCATCATAATATACCCCAGGGTTCTCGATGAGTTTGTCGATACGATTCATCTCTAACTCGATCTCCCTGCAGATGGGTATCTCACCCCTTAAAACAGCATCTCTAAATAAGCCATAATATTTAGGGGTGGCCGTATTAGATAATGCCATAATTCATTCACCTTAATCTTTTTATTCCATTTTCTCTTTGACCGCTTCGGCAATACTATCAATAGCAGAAGCTGTGGCCGCGCCAGTTAAAGTCTGCATATTCTTCCAAGCACTAGCACGGTCTTTGAGTTCGCCCTTCAAAGCATTGAACTTATCCTGGTCCATATTAGTGATGTCAGACACATTCTTATTTGCAATGTCACCTAAGAAGCTCTTAGTCGCTTTGGCTATATCTGCTTCTTTAATCGCTTTATCGTAATTCTCAATGTTCTGAAGCTTTCCTGTTTCATATGACGACTTGAACTTAGCGTAAACCATTCCAGCCGTTAAAGCCAAACCCGCCGCAGCTAGGATCTTATCTAACTTTTTGCGAGTATCTGTTTTAATTGTAGTTGGATAATATCTTGCATACTCAGACTCAAGACGGCCTCTTTCAGCTGCTTCTTTAAGCTCTTCATTAGACATTGTAGAAAGATTCTTTTTTCTTACTCCAACGCCAAGTGTGTCTAACTGCTTTGAGATGCTTGACGTACCTTCCTGCGCAGACTTAATAGTTTTAACAACTCTACTATCTCCTCCACGTTCATCCCAAGGAGCATACGTGTTCTTTTCCATCTGCCTAGCAACAGCCTTTTCGCCACGACTCTCATAGTAATCGTAACGCTTCTTACCCTCTTCAGTAAGAGTACCATCATAGTTACGCCAACGGCGGATACCCCACTTCATGTCTTTAATGCCAGAATGTTTCAAACAACTTCCATTTTGATCTTTCAACGGGGTCACCTCACTTTCTTGACGTATTCTGTTTGTAAATTTCTTCTTTGATCTTATCGATCTCTTTGTTCATCTCCTTGATCTTATCTTCGTCAATGGCAAAGACCTTCTCAAGTACAATGACTCTTTCAATAACCTTATTGTGCTTCTCTTGCTTAAGTTCGAGCTGCTCAATTCTGTAAATAGTCTTGTTATTAGTAACAAGATTACTTACAACTACCCCGATCAATGATAAAACACCCACAACCACACTTGCAATTGCAGCTTCCATAGGCTCCTCCTTTCATTGAACTAATTTTAATGAAGAAGTAGCTATCCAAGACCAAACCGGGCGATCAAGGAGTGCCTCCTCAATACCGTAGTGTGTCTCGATCTGAACAACAGTTGCTACATACTTGCCGTTTGCATACTTGGGGTCAATCGGCTTTCCGCGGTACTGCTTATTTGTACCGCCTGATTTGGCTCCGGGATTAATCGTAACCTTACTTCCGACAGTAATAACCGGAACAGGAACTGGCGCTGGGGCAGGAGAAATCTCAGCCACACCATACGCTTTATTACCTTCAATCTTAGTTATGATCATTGGCATAATGTCGCCAACCTTAACCTGATCTGAGTAATCGATATAAGGGCATTTACCTGCCTTCTCCCAAGCGACATCCGTAAGCTTACGGAGAATAAGGCCATTCTCAACTACTTTACCGTTCTTTAAAGAATAGTTCGAGTCGAGAGTATACCCGTTACCAATGCAGATTCCGGCGTGCCCTTTCTTCCAAAGACCATAACCAGCCTTTGCTTCAGAAATCGGAACGCAATCTGTAAGTGATGCGCCCCATTGGGCATCTGTAAAGTCAGGTATAGTTTTACAATACATAGCCGGAGTAATCTTGACGTTGTATCTCCAACCTGAAAGTAAGCCTTTAATCCAACAAATACAATCCGTTGCATACGTGCCTATCCACGATGAACTGAGGTGCTGTTTGTTCCAGCTATACTGTTTACAAAGAGCATTAAAGGTGGCCTGATCAATATACTGACCATAGCCACCCTTTGCATAGCTCGTATTCAACTTATTGTAGATGTCGATAGCGGCATTAGTGAATTCAATGCTCGTTATCATTATTATCTTCCTCCTTTACTTCAGGAAGACCGGCAAGGGCAATGAGTATTGCAATCACAAAACCCATTCCTCCTGCAGAAAGAGCAGCAAGCCAATTTACATCGCCAAGTACAATTGCACCAGTCCCAATGTAAGCAAGCATTGATTCTGCAAAAGTACGAATGGCTCTAATAACTGCTGCTTTAAGCCATGTCATGAAAAACTTCTTGTCTTTCATTCGCCTTCACCTCCTGTTTCAGGATCTTCCGGCTTTACCCAACGTTCACGTACAATAATACCGCCAGTAATATCTAAGATTACTGCAAGCGTAGATTCACGACCGGGCGGAGACAAATAGGTGTACGCCATAACGTCGTGAAACTTTGCTTTGGCTCTATTAATTGCCGGAATCGTAGCACCGGGATCATCATCGCTAAACTTGTAAACAAGCGTAGCGGAATCATTCTGAACCTCAAGTACAAAGTAAGTCAAAGTTATCGACCTCCTTCCATTTTGAGTTTAGTTAACGTCGTTTCCTTGCACAAAGTTAGTGCCACCTGGATTACTATAGAATGTGCCTTCAACTAAATCATAAAGACCATTAACATTATCCGATGTGCGGTAACAAGGCACAAAGTCACGAAGTAAAGTTCCACTGTCATAAAATTTACATGAGTAAATGCGGCAGATTAATGCCACCTGCTTAACATTATTCTTACCTAAAGCAAACAAAAAGATGTTACCGTAATCGGCATTCGTGTTCCACTTGTTAAAAGTCAAGACTGTGGTATCTACATAGACTTCCTCGTCATCACAGTCCAAGATGTACTTGTGCCGTTGATGGTCATTCGGTGTTGTTGCAAATGCATCACTGTACTGGCCCGAACCAAATTGCAGAGTGTTAGATGATGCACCACCGGGGAATTCCAAGTAATACCCATAATTCCCGCCCCAGTTTCCGACACCCTGACAGGCATATGCCGCTTGTGCTCCGCTCGGAATCAGCATATCGATTTCGATTCTCAGTTTGTCACAGTATGACCAAATACTTAATCCAGTGTCGATATACTGGCCATTGCCACTCTCGATGTATTCTACTTGCTGATACCCCGAAGGTAAACCTCCGCCTCCGCCGCTCTTCGCCCACAAGATTATACCTGTAGAATCTTTAACTTGAGAAACTTCAACGTTGCTTCCGTTTACCGGTATATACATCTCTTTTACATCACTGAAATTCATGAACTCACCGCCTTAACAAGTAAGGTCTTA
>JAGCGE010000202.1 GCA_017649745.1 Clostridiales bacterium
AGAAGACTTCCTATTTGTTTCTGTCTTGATACATCAGGCTCCATGCAGGGTGAACCTATAAGACAGCTCAATATGGGACTTCAGAACTTCCTTTCATCCATTAAAGCAAATGATGATACAAGGTCAGCTACTGATATCGCGATCATTACTTTTGGTTCTTCAGTTGATATCGTAATGCCTTTCGGTAAGATCAGTAAAGAGAAGAACCTTCCTGAGATTTCAGCTTCTACATCACTTACTCCTATTGGTGAAGGAGTTCTTACAGCTCTTGAGCTTCTTAATGCTAGAAAACAGGGTTACAGGGAACTTGGTATCAAGTATTTCCAGCCATGGATCGTTGTAATTACTGATGGAGCTCCTATGGGACCTAATGCCATGGCAAACTATAAGACAGCTGTTGAAGCATGTAATGAACTCGAGAAGAATGATAAGCTTGTAGTATTTAATATCGGTGTTGGAAGCGCAGTTGACTATGATCTTTTGAAACAGCTTTCAATCAAGAGACCAGAGCCAATCTCTGTTGCTTCAGCAGAATTCGGTAAGCTTTTCGAATTCTTGGGCTCATCGAGTTCATCTGTCGTATCATCCGGTATGGCTGATGATGCTCTTTACAATATATCTACAGAGCCTGAAGGCGAATCTGTTGACGTTGATGACTTTTTCAAGTTCCTGGAAGAATAATAGAGGTATCAAATGACTAATGCCAAAGTAGCTGCAGTTACCCTTATGGGGCACAAGCATATGCAAAGAGGAGTTCCTTGTGAGGACTACTCTATTGCTGTTGAACGCAATAACGTTAGTGCAGTAGTAGTTTCCGACGGTGCAGGAGGAAAGCAATATACTCATGCAAGATACGGATCCAAGATAGCTTGTGAGACAGTTGCTCAGTTGGTTACTGATCATTTTGATGCTCTTTATAACGAGAACAGAGAAGCAGCAGTTAAAAATCTCATTATTGCTGCTATCCATACGAACATGGCAGTTGCCATTGAGAAGATGAAACTTGATAATCTTGAGCGTCTCTCATGTACTTTGGTATTCTGTGCCATCAAGGACAGGAGAGTATTGTGCGGACATTTAGGCGACGGTCTTATCGTTCGTGTATCCAGGGGAGGAATTTCTCCTTTGACTATGCCGCAGAACGGCGAGGGCGCTTCATCTACATATTTCGTTACAGCCAATCATGCTGCCGATTATATGAGACTTATCAAGACTACCACGGACGATATTCACGGAATCGCTCTTATGACAGATGGTGTTCAGGATCTCGTTTATGATGAGAACAGCGGTCTTGTTAGACCAGTCATCGCTAAGATGGTCGATACGCTTAAGGGAAGCCGTGAGAACTGTGAGAAAGAGATTACGCAGATCCTTGAGAAATACGTAGTAGGTGCCAGCAATGTAAGTGATGATGCATCTTTCGGTATCGTCCTTCTCGAAAATACTGAGTCACCGGCAATGGACAAATTGCCGCAGAAGACTGATGATTTTCCGAGAAATCAGCAGGATACATTTAGAAATTTGCAGCAAGAATGGCTACCTAGAGTAAAAAAAGCAAAGAATGTTATAATTAATGCAGGGGCAACGCAATTTGTTCCGCCAAAGTCTGAAAATGCAGAGAAGATCAACCCTAAGGAAGATCATCAGAGCAAGGAATCAGAGGATAAGATCGAGGAGTTTGAGGAAAAGAGGAAAGTTGGAGATGGGTTTGTATTGGGTATTATCGTAGGCATTTTGCTATGTGCTGTAGTGATGTTTGTCCTATACATGGTATTATCCTGATCCACGGAGGTTATTATGTCTGAAGCTAAACGTAAGTACACTATATTACCTGGTGTGCCTACACCTGATTATGAGACTATACTTGATGCATCATCCGACTATTCAGATCCGGGTGAGCTAGACTTTACTATGCGTTCATATACGGAGATGCCTAAGCCGAGTAGAACTGCTACTCCGCCTTCTGCTGATGATATTGCTAATCTTCAGAAACTTGGTGACGAAGTATCTGAGGAAGAAGAGAGAGCAAAAGAGATCAGCAGAGAGAGAATGGAAGCTATCAAGGCTAGAAGTGTTACTATGCCGGCATCTATCGAAGAACTTAGAGATGTTGCTCGTAATTCCGATATCGATGATGACAAGCGTGATGAGATCGAAGCTGAGCTTAAGTCTCGTCAAGATGAAGCTGAGAAGAAGGAAGAACTCGAGAAGATCCGTGCTGAGAGAAGATCACAGCAGAAGAAAGCAGTTGAGGAGATCAAGGCTAGATCTGCTGCTAATGAAGCTGCAGCACAGAAGGCTGCTGAAGAAGCTAAAGAAGATGAGGAGAACCTTATCCTTTCTGATGACGATGCAGCTGATTCATTCAGCGAGTTCCTCTGATAAATTTTTTGATATTAAGTTAAGTCCTTTGGAATCAATTTTCCGAAGGACTTTTTTCATTTGAACTATCGATCTTGAAATAGGTGCTTAAATAGATATCTGATTGGCTACTGTCATCTGAATCATATATGACGATCGTGATATAGTAATCTCCCTTACTAAGTAAGCCGATGCAATTTTCAAAATCAAAAGATAATTTCTTTGTAGCCTTGTCAAAACTAATTATTCCAGGCATATCTTCTATAAGATTTTGGATCGGAACGAGCTCATAGGAGGATTTACTACTGTTATATCTATAGAGACTATACACACCATATGTGTAGAACTTACCGTAGTTTTTCTCGTCTTTGACTTCGAATCTGACAGTGCACTCTGAAGTATCAGCATGATCCGTATAGACGGCTATCATGTTGTTCGGATCATGATTTACGAAGCTGACTTCATTTTTATAAGGAGAAATATCCGAGTCTGGCTTGATCTTTTGAACATCACCCTGCTTAGGTACGATTTTATAATGTTCATTATCACCTCCGAGAGCGGCTGCGATCTCTTCGGATATAGTTTCCGTCTGTATATTATGCTCTTGAACATCAAGAACTGCTGTTTTTGCATGGTTTGTATATCTTGTTATTCCGATTGACAAGATAATTAGGATACATGCAGCAGGAAGTGCCGTTGTAAGTATAGTTATAAGTGTTCTTTGTCTTTTAATATTCTTTTCTCTTTTGGCTGAGGACTCAGTCTCTAATATTGGCTCAGTTTGTTCAGAACTGTAGTCGTGTTCTTCTAATGCTCCCAAAATGAGGTCATCATTAATATTTTCCATCAGATCTAATAGTCTTCTTGAACTCATAAGATGATTCCCTCCTTTTCCATATAGAGCTTAAGTTTCTCCCTTGTCCTTTTTAATGTAACTCGAACGGTGGATTCATTCATGTTGTACTTCTTTGCGATCTCAGAAGTTGAGGCCATATACCAGTAACGGTTGATAAAGACGTTACGAGGTTGTGGCGGAAGACTTCTTAGAAAGGCGTTGAGACAATCTGTGATCACTGAATCTTCAGAAGGTGATGGGATATCAGTTGCTGGTATGCATTCTTCGAGTTCGTCTAAAGCAAGTTCCACTGTTCCTGAACCTCGTTTTTGAGCGTTACGCTTATCATAGATGTTGATCGCGATGTTTCTTGCGATCCTGCCGATAAAAGCCTTGAAGTTGAGAGGCCTTGTCGGCGGTATCGTATTCCAGCATTTAAGATAAGTGTCGTTCTGGCACTCTTCGGAATCTTCAGAATTTTGCAGGATGTTATAAGCTATCGTATTACAATAACCGCCATATTTCTTGTCGGTTTCCGTGATAGCTTCCTCAGATCGATCAAAGTATAGTTCGATTATCTGACTGTCATCCACCTGTTGATCCCTTTCTTAAAGAATATCTGCTCCTTTCTAATATTATATATGTATCTTTTCCCAAAAAAACACCTCCGTCCTTATCCATATAGACAGTAAGTACGGAGGTGATGTTACATCTTTTTTGAAAAAACTATTAAATGAACTGAACGAGTTTAATAACTAGATTGATAACGATATAGATCACATCGATCAATAAAGCGAATGCACAGATCGCCAGGTAAGTCTTTGGAACTGAAAGACCTTTCTGCTTTTTCAGGTGATCGTGTATAGGTGTGATAGTGTTCTTAAGGATGATGACCTTCTTATGTGTAAGTCTTCCGATAGTTATCTTAAGGATACTAAGACCACCGTCGAGCATGAAAGGAAGTCCTACGATAAGGTAAGCGAACGGAATATGGAGCATCATCGCATATAAAGCGATAAAGAATCCGATACCTCTTGAACCTGCATCACCCATGAGCACTTTACTCGGATAGATGTTGAAGAAGAGGTAAGGGAGAAGAACTGCTACCATCAAAAGTCCCATAAGAGCGCTAGGTGCATTTAATGTACCGCGCAAAGCAGCTACGATCGTAAGCGTGAAGACTGTAAGGATAGTAAGTGTTCCGGATAAGCCGTCTACACCGTCAGTAGCATTGGTAGCATTTATAGATACTATGAACAAAGCAAAAGCGAGCGGGATAAAGATAAAGAACGGGATCTCAAAACTGTGAGCAAATGTTGTTACCCATCCTGAGAAAGTGAAAGGCGCAAGTGCAGCCGCAGATGCTGCTATTCCGATATCGATAACACCTTTGACCCATTCTTTCCAAGGATTGAGTGATCTGTCATCAAGATAACCGAAAAGACTTGATGTAGCGCAAAGGAGCATGAGGAATCTGTGTAATAAGCTCATTTCACAGAAAGATGATGCAGCGACAAGAAAAGCTGCCATAAAGTAGATGCCGACACCCGTGAACTTGCCTTTGTTAACTTCACTTCCAATAGCATAGAGTCTGCCACGATCTCTTCCGAGAAGCTTATTGGCAAAAGGTTTAAATATCAATAGAAGAAGCGATGAGGCAAACGCAAAAGGTATACCTATCGAGTACATCAATACGGTAATAAACATGAAAAACTCCTTAAATCTGAAACTTTATTATTATAACCTATATATTTTCGAAAAGAAAAACATTATGATAAGATAATTGAATGAAAATGACCATTACAGAAGGCAGGTTTTTTAACAAATGGACTATAAATCAGAAATCGCAAAAGCATTGTCAAACATTACTGGTATCGAGCTTGAGCAGATAAATAAGCTTATCGAGATCCCACCGCAAGTTGAGATGGGTGACTATGCTTTCCCTTGCTTTACTCTAGCTAAGACAATGCACAAGGCTCCTCAGATGATCTCAGCTGATCTGAAGGAAAACGAAGCACTTAAGCTCGATTTCCTCTCAGAAGTCAAGAATGTAGGTCCTTACCTTAATTTCTTTATCGACAGAGGCGTATATGCTTCAACAGTCGTAAGTGAGATCAATACAAAGAAGGAAGACTACGGTAAATGCGATCTCGGTTCAGGAAAGACAGCTATCGTGGAGTTCTCATCTCCTAATATCGCTAAGCCTTTCCATGTAGGACATGCCTTTACGACAATACTTGGTAACTCACTTTCCAAGATCTATGAGAAGCTTGGATATAAAGTAGTTAAGATGAACCATTTGGGTGACTACGGAACACAGTTCGGTAAACTCATCACAGCTTACAGGCTCTGGGGTGACGAGAATGCTCTTAACGAAGATCCGATCAATGAGCTTTTAAGGATCTATGTTAAGTTCCACGAAGAAGAGAAGAATGATCCTTCACTTACTGACAGTGCTAGAGAGAACTTCAAGAAACTTGAAGACGGATGTCCTGAGGAAGTCGAGCTCTGGCAGAAGTTCAGGGATATGTCTCTTGTAGTGTTCAATAAGCTCTACGAGAGAATGGGCGTTACATTCGATAACTATAACGGTGAGTCATACTATGCGAAGATGGCTGATCAGGTCGTTTCCATGCTTAAGGAGAAGAACCTCCTTATCGAGAGTGAAGGCGCTCAGGTAGTTGACCTTGAAGAATACGGTGTACCACCATGTATCATCCTTAAGAGTGACGGAACAACGATCTACGGAACACGTGATCTTGCTGCTATTCTCTATCGTTATGACAACTATAAGTTCGATAAGAACATCTATGTAGTAGGTATCCCTCAGGCACTTCACTTTAAGCAGGTTTTCTCTGTTCTTAAGAAGGCAGGATACGACTTCGCTGATAACTGTGAGCACGTAGGATTCGGTCTTGTTAAATTCAAGAACATGAAGTTCTCCACACGTGACGGTAATATCGTTCTTCTTGAGGAACTTCTTGATGAGGCTGTTGCTAAGACACGTGAGGTTATCGTTGAGAACTCCAAGACTCGCGGTACAGAGATGAGTGAAGAAGAAATCAACGAGATCGCTGAGAAGGTTGGTCTTGGCGCTGTTATCTATACTTACGTCAAGTCAGGACGTGAGCGTGACATCGTATTCTCATGGGAAGAGATGCTCGACTTTGAGGGTGACACGGCTCCATACCTTATCTATACATATGCAAGAACAAGATCCATTCTTCGTAAGGCAAAAGAGCAGGGCTTAGAGCCATGCAGTCCTGATAGTGATGATCTTAAGCTCCTTAACAGTGACGAAGAGTATCAGCTCGTTCGTGCATTAAGTGACTTCCCTGAGTCTATCGTTAAGGCAATGAACAGTAATGAGCCATTCATGATCTCCAGACAGATCTCTCTTTGTGCTAGGAACTTTAACAGATTCTATAATAATTCAAGCATTCTCGGTGCTGAGACAGATGAACTTAAGAAAGCAAGACTTGCTCTTTGTGAGGCTCTTTGCAACACAATTAAAGATGGTCTTGATCTTCTCGGTATCGGTGTAGTTGAGAGGATGTAATCATGACTGAAAATATCGGAATGCTCGACTTTTCGAAGATCAAGTATGAACGCCCGAGTGTAGAGCGTTTTAAGGAATGCGTACAGTCTACAAGACTTAAGCTCATGAGTGCCAGAGATCCGG
>JAGCGE010000203.1 GCA_017649745.1 Clostridiales bacterium
CTTCTTCTTGCCGCAGCCTGTTGCGATCGATAGTAACAATATAGACGCGGTAACAATGGAAAGAATCTTGGTCCTGTCGATATTGAATCTTTTCATCTTAAGTAGCACCTTTCTTATAAATTCCCACTCAGTTGATCCCTTTTCGCCAATAGATGGCAGTCAGGGATATACACATTTATACTACGCTTTATTTATTTACCTATCGTGTCAGTAATGAGTCAAATTCGTAGCAAATGTATGGTAAAACTGCGGTTTTATGTTTGAAAGGCAAAGGATGTAAGACCGTTATCTCAGGCCGCGGAAAAAGTCAGATCTCGCCTTCGGATAAGTCGTCAAACTCTTTGGTTATCGCGTTTACGAACCCTAAAGCAGTCTTCAGCCGTTCTTCTGTGGAGACTTTTTCTAAGACGGCTGCGCTCCTGTCAGTGACGGAATCTGTGGAAATGCTGTTTTCGATCGCTGAATCGAGCCTGTCAGAGCCGAGTTCCTCTTCAACGAAACACTCGAGAAAACGGAGGTTGTAGAACTCGTCACAGTACATGGAGGCCAGTACCGCCAAGGCATCCTGAAGGTCTTCCTTGCTGATATCCTTCTGATTGGCAGGATCGAGAAAATACGATAACTTGCGGTCCCAGTCAAACCTTCCGGGCAGTTCATCCCATTTCATGGACAAGACCTCCTATATCTGATTCGGCCTAAAACGTCATGCTGCCATTATACCGCTTTTCGCTTTATAAATTAATTTAAATATATATTGACGGTAGTGGCGAATTGTAGTAAAATTTTTGACTGCTATAAGTATAATTATGCCTTGACATAGGGTATGCCGTTTTTACGGCGAGAGACCGATCTTCCCCTAAAGCACTTACTAAGGCGGTTTGCTTTAGCGCATAACCTGATACAAGAAGGATGGTTTTTAATGGCAACAAAGCAAGGTATGTGCAGGAACTGCGGTTCCCTGGTTGTTTTCGATGACAGAGATGATACATGCGAGTGCGTATTCTGCCACTGCGTTTTTCCCTCTGAAGAAGCCGTAGCGCTTTTGGACAACCCGGCAGGACACGAGTTCAAAAATGAGAAATTTGAATCAAAGGAAGGCGGAAAGCACTACTATTCCAACCCTGTAATGCCCGACACGGTTCAGAAGGCAGTACAGCGTGAGGCAGTATCCAACAAGGGTGACGATCTTAAGCTCAAGCCGAGCGAATTCGAAGTATCGCCCAACGACGTCAAGGCTCCCAAGAAACTGGTCATCGCAGCAGCTGCTGCAACAGTCGGAGTAATTCTCATCGTATTGCTGATATCTTTCCCGCTCTATCTGTCCAGAACAAAGCTCAAGAATGCTATCACCGCTGATATCGACAAGACTTTCGACAGCGTTTCGGGTGAGAGCGCTTCTGAAGCTTCTTTCAAGAGACAGTACATCATTTACGGGCTTACATGCGATCACATTAAGCTCGTTCTGCCGGAAGGCATCGACAAGACGGTTGCGAACAGCTACTACAGCAAGTACTGTGAGCTCCGCACTTCAAAGAGAGACGGCAACACAACAGGCAGCGTCAAGATGGATATCTTCACTCCCGATACCGTCTATCACGTAACAAGCGAGGGCGTAACCGACGAAGTTCAGGAGACCGTGGTAATCACGGAGACTACTGCTGCTTCCGAGACAACGAAGTAATGATTTCGTGAGGTAATTACTTATGACAGATTTTGATAAGGCCATGGCGGCCGCTAAGAAACTCGCAGACAAGAACGGCAGCATGATCACGGAGGCTGATCTCGAATCGCTTTCTGACAGCTATAAGCTCGAACCCGATGAGATGATCACTCTCCGTGCGGAACTTGATAACGCGGGCGTTAAGATCAACGATCCCGATCTGGACAATGACGATGCAGGCGACGATGAAGGCGGAGAAGACGTCAACGTCGTAGATGACTCGGTCAAGATGTACCTCAAGGAGATCGGTAAGATCGAACTCCTCAACGCAGAGCAGGAGAGGGACATCGCCCAGAGAATGGCTGACGGAGACGAGGAAGCCAAGGAGATGCTCATCAACTCCAACTTAAGACTCGTTGTCTCCATCGCGAAAAAGTACATGAACCGCGGACTTTCACTCCTCGACCTTATCCAGGAGGGCAACATCGGTCTCATCAAGGCCGTTGACAAGTTCGACTATACAAAGGGCTTCAAGTTCTCGACATACGCTACATGGTGGATCCGTCAGGCTATCACCAGAGCTATCGCAGATCAGGCGCGTACGATCCGTATCCCTGTTCACATGGTCGAGACGATCAACAAGCTCACAAGAGTCCAGAGGCAGCTCGTCCAGGATCTCGGAAGAGAGCCTACTACAGAGGAGCTTGCCAAGGAAATGGGCATGGAGCCCGCAAAGATCCGTGAGATCCAGAAGATCTCACAGGATCCTATTTCCATCGACAAGCCTGTCGGTGAGGAAGAGGACAGCCACCTCGTCGACTTCATTTCTAACGACGAGCTCGCTGCACCTGAAGAGGAAGTTGCAAGGATCCTTCTCAAGGAAGATCTCATCAAGGCGCTCAACTCTCTCACAGAGCGTGAGCGTAAGGTAATCGAACTCCGTTTCGGCCTCAAGGACGGCATTCCCATGACGCTCGAGCAGGTCGGCAAGAAGCTCGGAGTTACCCGTGAGCGTATCAGACAGATCGAAGCGAAGGCGATCAGGAAGCTTTCCCGTGCGTCTTCATCCAAGAAGCTTGAAGGATACACCGATTAAGATATTAGGCTGCCTCCGGGGCAGCATGGTGCACTGATGCCGGATCGCAGGAGATATTCGTTTTATAAAGGACTTTTCCCGGGGGACGTTTTGAATTTTTCAAAGCGTTCTCATTATGTCAGGGAGATCATGCTCGAAAGGATCTATCCGACGAGGGTCATCCTTCCTATGAAGATGCATTACGGCGTCCCGGCAGTTCCCTGCGTAAAAGAAGGAGATACCGTTCTTGCGGGTCAGTGCGTCGGAATCCCCGAGAAGGGCACGTTCTCGGTCCCGGTCCATACCGGCATATCGGGAACAGTCACTGAGATAAAGCCGATCACTCTCCCTAACGGCATCGCGACCCGCGCGATCGTTATCCGCAATGACATGAAACGTGCAAGGCTCGATTCGCTCAAGCCCCGTTCGGTCATGAAACTGTCCGCAACGGAAGCCATTAACGTCATTACCGATGCGGGCGTCTGCGGCATGGGCGGAGAGGGTATCCCTACCGGCGCGAAGCTCAGAAGAGCCAAGAAAGAGGGCGTCAGAGACCTTCTGGTCAACTGCCTTCAGAGCGAGCCTTATTCGACCTCGGACCTTACGGCGATCACGGAATATCCCGATTACGTCGTTAACGGCGCGGCTGCATGCACAAGGGCAATAGGCGCGAAAAGATGCTTTTTCCTTATCTCCGAGCAGCGAAAAGAGCAGCGCGAGGCTTTGGAAAATTCCATCGACCGCTTAAAGGACAAGTTCAAGGACCTCACTTTCGACATTAAGATATTCAGGGAGAGATTCCCCCAGGGCTATTACAGGCTAGTTGCAAAGGCGCTTTACGGAAAGCAGCTTTCCGCGCAGGATACGCTTGAGCGCACCTGCGGGGCAGTGCTTTTCAACTGCTCGACGATGCTTGCCTGCTGGGAGGCTCTGTCAGACAACATCCCCATGATGAGCCGCATTGTCTCCATCACGGGCGACTCATCGGGAATCAATAACATCCTTGTTCCGATCGGAACACCGGTATCGGAGCTCATCAACAGCGTGGGCGATTTCCGCGCGAGCGGCGGAAGGATAATCTGGGCAACTGCCTTACGGGCATTGAGATAACTGACCCCGAGAACACGCCGATAATCAAGCTGACCTCCGCTGTATCCATCATCAGAAGACAGGTCGTACCGAAGACCCCGTGCATCCACTGCGGACTCTGCTCCGAGTGCTGCCCGATGGGACTCTCGCCTAACACCGTTTACGAAATGCTCAATCAGGGCCTTACACAGAAGGCCTCGGAGGAAGGCGCAAGAGACTGCATTGCATGCGGTTCGTGCTCTTACATCTGTCCTTCGGGAATCGATCTTACCGCGAAGATAGCCGTTTTCGCGAGCGAAGGACGCGTCATCGAGGTCAACTCGCTCCTTTACAACAGCGGTCACACCGCAACCGAAGGAGAGCTCATCTACGATGCATCAGAGCTTAACGGCGCATCGCTCCTCGAGGATTACGATACGGTCAAGGAAGAAGACGGCAGGGATGAAGAGGGCAGGATAATACTGCCTTTCGACGGAGGCAAGCGCGTATGAGAAAGAACGAAAACAGCGTAAGCCTCGCACCGTTCATACACACGGAGAAGAACGCGCCCTACATCTATCTGACCATGATAGCCGCAATGGTGCCCTGCGCGATCTACGGCGCATTCTACTACGGATTAAGGGCGATCATACTCATACTGTTCTGCATGCTCACTTTCACGCTGTCGGACATGCTTTTCACGCGCATTGCGGGCAGAGGAGGCAAGGGCGATTATTTCGACCTGAGCTCAGCTTCTTCAGGTCTTATGCTGGCACTGATACTGCCGCCTGACACATCGCTCGTTACCGCGCTGGCGGCCGTTCTTTTCGGATCTATCGTCACAAAACAGATATTCGGAGGCCCGGGTTCCAACCTGGTAAATCCCGCCGCAGCGGGAAGGCTTTTCGTAAGCCTTGCAATGCCTTCAGCAGTGAAGGGATACGCTGAAGGCGGAACGGAAGGCTGGTTCATATTAAGGACTCTGGTCTTCGGCTCGAAGAGCGGCGAGTTCCACGATTACACGAACTGTACGTTCCCCGAGCTTATCACAGGCAACTTCCCCGGAAGCATCGGTGCCGCATGCGCCACCTGCGTTCTGCTCGGAGGGTTCTTCTTAGTGATGAGGGGATCGATCAGAATGTATGCGCCGATCGCTTATCTTGTTACACTTACGGTATTCTTCCCGCTGTCCAACGTTCTCGAAAAGGGCAAGGGATTCGGCTATGAAGGATATGTCGCGTTCATGCTGGCTTCAGGCGTTGTCTTTGTCGCCGTTTATATGCTGGGCGACCTTACCACGATGCCTTCGAGGTTCTCGGCAGGATTCTTTGCGGGAATGGTCTGTGCTCTGCTGACGCTTGTCTTAAGGGCTTTCCTAAGGCCCGACACGGCGCTTTTGGCACCTGTCCTTTCAGTCAACTTCATGTCGTTTGTCCTTGACTTCCTTACGAAAACACTGTCGCGCAAGAATCTGCGTTCAAGGGAGGTGGATGTCAGATGATGACTCACAGCCAGATCAAGGTCTTCGTGACCGAGGCGCTGCTGCTGGCGATCGTCAGCGCCGCTCTTATCATCGGCGGTTTCCTCTGGTCGAACGACAGGGCGGACAGAAGATTGCAGCGCGAATACAAGCAGAAATTCGGAACCGTTCTTTCTGCAGAATCCTATACTCCTCTGACGGGTAAGGTCATCTACGATTTCCCCGAGATCAACTCGGTCTACAGAGGCTACGACAAAGACGGAACGCCGGTGGGATATGTTTTCGACATGACAGTCGTACTCCCGACCGACAAGAATACCAAGATGGATTTCAGAATCGGTATCGACTACGAGACATCGAGAGTTACCGGCATCATGTGCGAAGATCCCAAGGCAAACAGGAGACTTAAGTACATCGAATCCACGCTCAAGGGCAAGCAGATCCCGATCGCTTTCCGCCGTGCAGACACGACGGTCTCCGACGATGAGACCTACGCACCCGTAGAAGGCCTGAAGGACGGAATCTACTATGCTCAGAGACTTATCGACGACCGAAGCAAGTTCGTTGATTATGTCGAAATGGAGATCAAGGGCGGAAAGATCACCCGTGTTAACTGGGATGCCTTCAACCTTGACATGACGACTGAAGACAGAAGCTACGCTTCGCTTTCAGGCGCCTACGAGATAAGCGGACTCGACTGGGCGGTTCAGTCCTACAACATCTGCCACGCTCTGCTCAAGCTCCAGGATCCCGACCGTCTCGCTATGAAATCGGACGGCACCACGAGCATTATCGACGGCGTAACGTGCAGCATCCAGTGCTTTGTGGATCTCTCGAAAGAATGCATCAACAACTCGAGGGCAGGATATACGAAAGACAAGTATCTTTCGGCCATCAACAGGATCTACACCGAGACGATGGGCTCGAGCCCTGATGCCGACGGCGTACGCAACAAGGCCGGATATATCGCTTTCTCTTTCGAGAAGACGCCTGAGCTCTACACGATCTACGACGAGTCCGGCACGGCCCGCGGCTTCAAGAACGTAAGAGAGATCGAGGCCGAGATGAACGGCAAGAAGATCTCCAACGGACTGACTCCTACGCCCACGCCTCTCCCTGAAGCGACACCTGACCCGAAAAATGACACGCGCAATCCCGATGGAGGCGCAGAGGACGGAATCGCCATCGGAGGTGCAGACAACGAACAGATCCTGACGGAAAGTATCGACGATCTTCCTCTGTCGGAAGTCGCCACATATATCTATCCGCCGTCGGATTCATACACCGAGGCGCGTCTTGCGATCAGGGCGTTCAATACCGGCTACAAATTCCTCAAGGCATATCTGAACTGGCGAGTGTGATCTATGGGACTTTTCAGCAACAAGTACAACACGCCGTTCGATAACGAGGATACGCGCCGCGTCAGACACGTAGGCAAGCCGAAGGCTAGCCACGTCAAGGCAACAGGCTACATGACGACGAGGTCTGCTCTGTTCCTGGGTTACACGCTCATATCGCTGTGCATGCTTTATTCTCTGGGAAATACCGTAGTGTGGTGGCCTGCGGCATGCGCTGCAGCCGTACTGCTCGTGTGGTCTGTTACCCTGAGATTCTTTATTCACCCGAAGCTCTCCGCGTTGTCTTTCATACTCTGCGCACTGTTTTTTACAGCGGCAGCGGAGGTGTCCTACAGGCTTGGCTGGTGCTCGGCCGCGGCCGGTGCGATGTTCATCCCCATGGCTATCGGCATGATGTCGCTGTCGCGTTTCAAGGCGGACGATGAGGACAAATTCAGCGTTCCCGTCTTCAGCGACGAGGTGTTTAAGCCGTTCCTGCTGGCAGTGAGCGCTTCTACGGTCGGTTTCTTCGCGTCAGGTCTTTTCGAGAAAAGATACATATTCACTATCCTTCTGGCGGCGATCGCGTTCCTGATAGTCTTCTCCTGGGCTCTTTCCAAGATCTCAGGCACACCGAGGCTCATTACTTCAAGAAGCCTTACAGAATTCTGGGACATCCCCGTTGCGGATTACCAGGAGGTAAAGAGATTCGTGTTCTCGAGAGCGGCGTTCTCGATAGTTATGGTGATAATTGCGGGAATGCTTTTCGCGCTGTGGGTAATCGTCGGAGGCTCGTACGCAAGGATGATCTCTGTCCCCGCTGCTGCGCTGGTACAGACCATCCTGTCGGTAGCTCTGCTGTCTTTCTCAAGAGGCGGTATCAGAAGATCGATCTTCGGTCTGCGCTATTTCGTAAGTGAGACTGCCATCGGAGCGCAGTATCTCGCGATATTCTTCCTGGCACATCAGGAGAGAGTCCCCGCGGTATTCACGATCCTGGTCGCCATCGTGCTCGCGATACTTACGGATACGATGCTCACGGGACTTCTGTCGGTTATCAGAAGAAGACTGATCTTCGTTACGAAATCCAGGTTTTTGGACGGTCTTCCGTTCTATCTGGTGCTTACGTCACTTATTTGCATGATCGTCGAGACATGCCTTTATAGTCTGACGGGATTGTGATATAATCACTTTCGCGTCAAAAGCGAACTATGATTGTGTAGCTCAGCTGGATAGAGCGTCCGCCTCCTAAGCGGAAGGCCAGCGGTTCGAATCCGCTCACGATCACCAATGAAGACAGGGCTTTCGGGATTTACCGAAGCCCTTTTTTCATGCCCTGAGAGTGGTTGAAGATGGTTGAAGATTCCGCAAAAGCCCGAGTTTATTAGGTGTTCATTTTTCAGGCAGCATCTGCCTTCCGCCTTTGAGGCGGAAGGCCAATGCTCGTTCCTGTTAGTAATATCTAATAAAATCAATGCTTTCATTGGCTTCAGACACATGTTTCTCTTCTCAAAAAAGTGGTTGATAGATGGTTGAAGATTTAAAGAAAGAGGCTGTCTCAATCCCAATGAGACAGCCTTCTTTTTACTCTTTTACAAGTGTCAGTCCGTCGATCGAATCGAGGCGGAATATCTTCTGCAAAGTGTTCTTCGGTGTCGTGACCTCCACTAAGATCCAGTTTTCATCAGCATCGATGATCACATTCTTTCCTTTTTGGGTGTTTCCGTATGTAATGACATCAGAATCCCAGCAGTCTTCCTTGAACGATATCTTTACGCTCTGGCCGACATAGTCTGAAGCGATCTTTGCAAGCGACTCCTTGGATATCGCAAAAGACGTTCCCTTAGTTTGAGCAAGTGCATCCTCGAGTCTTTTAATGCGCTTCTTCAGGCCGGACTGGGAGCAAAATGCAATGAAGCCGAAAAGGCCAAACACAAAACCTATATATCCGAATGTTTCCATGTCAGTCCTCCTTAACGATCTCGAATGAGAGGATCGATGATACGGGGATCAGCTTTTCGATCGTCTCACCCCTTTTGGTCACGGAAGAGATCTTCATCCAGTATCCCTCAAAATCTTCAACGGTAACGGGTCTGTCGAACAGATCGATATCCTCCTGATCCTCGCAGTAACTGAGCTTCACCTTTTTGCCCCTGATGCTCTCAAGAATTTTGCTGACGGTTTTAGAGGGAGCAGCGGCAGCAACATTGCCCTGATCTTCCTGATCGTCCTTGAGAAGATAATCGCAGCTCACTCCGAGGATCGTTGCTATGTCAGGTATCTTATCTATGTCGGGCATTACGGTGCCTGCTTCCCATCTGCTGACGGTCTGTCTTGTTACCGAAAGTTTTTCCGCAAATTCGATCTGGGTCATTCCCATATCCTTTCTTTTTGCGGCTATCTTATATCCCATGTTATTCATTCTCATTCCTCCTGATGTTGTCATGAGCAGCGCTGTTTTCTGTGCCGATTTTACGAAAAAAGCTCTGCAAGGACAAGAAATTCTCCTGTTCAAAATGTAACACGGCGGTTTACATTACCCGTATTTCGGGCAAAAAACAGGGGCTATCTACAAAAATGAGACACCCCCTTTTTGTTGATTTGGAAGTGTGCTCGATATAATTTTATACAAAACTAAGGATGATTACATTGTTTACAATTTTGAGACCAGTCAATTTGAGATGTATTGGTATTTTTCATTACTTCAATGTAATGCCGAATACATATAAGAGTTCTTTACCCGGATGATATAATTTATCTGAGGGAGAGAGCCCTTGGTATAGAAAATAAACAGTTTTATTGACTATGACAGATCAGGATTTGAAGAGGAATATCATTTTGAAAAAGGGACTACAGATTCTATATTATGTTTCAGTTGTAATCAGCGCTTTGGTGGGGCTGTGGCATTTTTTTGTACCATGGATGTTTCAATGGTACGACTACCTTCCAACGCAATACAGGAACCTTATAGTCGGGATTGATTATACGAACTATTGCTTTTCGTTGTTGCTGTTTGGTCTGAGCGTAATGTTGATATTGTTAGGCAAAAGAGCTTTGGCAATGAACCGGGAAGTGATTTATTTCTATTTCTTTCTTACGGTGGTTTGGATTTTCAGAGCATGCCTTGCCAGTTTCATTGAGCCGTGGCCGTTGCAGCCAATCCCGGCAGCTGCGATCGGGCAGCTGATCGCATCAGATGTATTGGCTGTCATGATGATAGTTGTCAGTGTTAGCTTTGTCAGAGAACTCAGAAGAAAAACATAGAGCGGATTATTATCAGGAAAATAATACAAGACCTAGCAGAATTCAAGGAGGAAGCAAAATGAAAGAACTGATCATTCCATCAAAACTGAACGAGGGTGATACTGTAGCTTTCATATCGATCTCGGGCGGCCGTGCCGGTGATGAAGATATGCTTCCAAGATACCTGTTGGGTAAAAGAAGATTCGAAAGGATCTTTAATGTAAAGGTGGTTGAAACTCCTCATGCGCTTAAGGGAAGCAGTTACCTTTATGAGCATCCCGAGAAAAGAGCCGAAGACCTGATGTGGGCTTTGAAGGATGATTCGATCAAAGGAATCATATGCAATCAGGGCGGAGATGATTCCTACCGCGTTCTTCCGTATATCGATCCGAAGGTCATTCATGATAATCCCAAAGTATTTATGGGCTTTTCCGATATTGCCACATGGATGGCTGTGTTTACATATGCTGGAGTCCGTGCTTATTACGGTCCTACAGTCCTTACACCGCTCGCACAGCCAGGAAAACTTGATGAGTACACCGAAAATGCGATCAGGCGGACACTGTTTTCGACTGAGGTAATAGGCGAGATCAAACCGGCAGAAAAGACAACGCCCATTGATTGGACTACCACATACAAGATCGATGGAGTGCAGTATGAACGCTTTCCTGATAATGATGAGATCGAAGATTTAAGAGATCCGATTCCCTGGACAAAAGGATCTGGCTACAAGGTATTGCAGGGGACTGGAAAAGTCAGAGGTCATGTTATCCCTGTTTGTGGAGGACCTCTCTGGCAGATAATGGGAACGAAGTTTTTCCCGGGTCCTGATGTTTGGGAAGATTCCATTATTGCGCTGGAACACTGTAACATCTATGACAGTAAACTGGCCGGATTACATGAGCTTCGTGCATTTGCTGCGGCCGGAGTGTTTGATAAAGCCAAAGCCGTGATCACAGGCCCGATGGATGATGACAGCAGGGAAACGATACTGAAGGTTATATGTAAGGAAGTAAACAGACCGGATATGGTTATATTGGAAAATGTAGATTACATTCACAGAACACCTATGACCGTATTGCCTGTCGGCGCTCTGATGGAGATAGACTGTGATGCTCCGGGAATAGAAATACTCGAATCCGGGGTGGTCAGTTAAATCAGCAGTATTACAAATCGTGCATGGAAGGAAGATACTATGAGTTCATTATTGGGTTCAACTCTTAATACGAGGGCCTTGCCTGTTGGATCTATGCGGTATGTAAGAAGTGATTATCCGGGAAATCTGTCTGATTCAGAGATTAAGTGGCTTCTCGAAAAAAATATCACGACCATCGTGGATCTTCGTGAAGAAAAAGAATACGTTGCCTTGCCGTGCAGACTTGAAAATGAAGAGGGGTTTATATACTATCATCTTCCGGTGACAGGCGGCGGAGATACTCCGGAGTCTCCTGAGGCTGTGGTTAAGACTTATCTGGGGATGCTGGATGAACAGATGGATAAGATCGTCAGTACCATAATGAAGGCAGAAAGTAATGTCATGTATTTCTGCGGGGCAGGAAAAGACCGGACGGGAGTTGTATCGGCGCTTATCTTAAAGAAACTCGGATATAGCGATCAGACGGTCATCGACGATTACATGGAATCAAAAGATAACCTGATGGGATTTCTTAGAGCATACGTTAAGGATCACCCGGAAATAGACATAAACATCATCATTCCGAATGAGAATAATATCAAGGTGATCCTGGAGTCTTTTTGAGTATAGAATATCAACAGGAAAACAGACTATGGATCTCACGTGCTTATAAGGAACAGAGAAATGAATAAAGATTATCTTTCGGAAACAAAAACAATAAACTATGGCGATCCCGTAATACAGGAAAAGGTATCCGAACTTAAGGCGGATACGGTAACAGCGATAGATTATATAGTTAAAGCCTATGAATTTGTCAGGGATGAGATCCCGCATTCATGGGATATCAGATCAACCGTTGTCTCCCGTAAAGCAAGTGATGTGCTGGAGAACAGGACAGGTATCTGTTGGACCAAATCATGTCTTTTGGCCGCCTTGCTAAGAGCGAACGGAATACCCTCCGGGATCAGTTATCAACTGTTAACGAGAGCAGACGAAGATGACAGCGAAGGATATATTATTCATGCATTAAACACCGTGTATCTGGAAGAGCAGAAAAAATGGATAAGACTTGATGCCCGTGGGAACAAGGAAAACGTTCATGCGGAGTTTAGCATTGAAGAAGAGCATCTTGCCTTTCCTGTCAGAGCCCGGCTTGGAGAGGTTGATTATCATGATAATGATCCCGATCTTGATGAAAGACTTGTAAGTATATTGAACAATAGTAGCAATATTTTAGAGATCACGACAGATTTTGCTATGAGGTGACGATCGCTGAATTGCCGGCAACATATATATGACGGTTTTTAAATCCCGGGAGTATAATATGACAAGACAGAGGTGATCCTTTGTCGATAAACTCAGGAATATATCTGCATAGACAAATCACAGCCCCAATACAGCGTCGGTCAATTGGCGGATATTATCCTTGTTACAGTGATATTCGGCAGCATCGTAAGCTTTCAGAAGGTCGTCCTCATTCTTAGTGCGGTTCTTCATTGATTTAAGTTTCATCTTCAGCAGGGACATCATTATCTTGTGCTTGCCGTTGAGCTTATTGTAATCAAACCCTCCGCGCAGATAGAACATGGGGATGTTCTTCCGCATCTCGTCAGTGAAATTGTGACTCCAGACAGCTTCAAGATCTTCAGGATCTCCCGGGTTGGAGCCTGTCGCCCACACGAAGAGATGTTTGTCTTTGAGTTTATCGTAGTTCTTCTTGATCAGGTTGATGCCGTTTATCCCGATTGCGTAAAGGCCGCCGCCGTAAATTATCGTGTCGTACGACAGCAGGTCGTCGGGGCTTATTTCAGAGTATTCGCGAAGGTCGCAGGTGAGCTCTTCGGCTATCATTTCCGCATATGTTTTTGTGTAGCCATAAACGGAACGGTAAATTACGACGATCTTATTCATTGATGTTCTCCTCCATTTTCTCAAGGGTCTTGAATGTTGCCTCGATCTGCTTGTCGGAAATCCCGGTGAAAAGCATATCAATGAAATCCAATTCTTTTTTCTGATATTTTTTGGCCAAGCTGTCTGCCTTATTTGTAAGACGGATACGCAGTTTTCGCGCGTCATCGCTGTCGGGCCTGATCTCCAGATAGCCTTTCTCTTCGAGCTTTCCGGCGATACTCTTCACATTTTGATGCGAGCATCCCATGATCTCCGACAGTTCGTTTATTGTTGGTGCTCCGTTTTCGAAAAGGCGCAGGCAGATCATGAGGAAAAACTGCTTGCAGGTAATCTCTTCATAGAAGCGGTCGCCCACAGTCTGAAGGCGGTTGCTCATCGCGAAGAAGTACCCGAAAAGGGCGAATCTTTTGTCCATTGAATTGATCATCTCACGAGGTTCCATAACTGCTCCTTGAAATATGTAATATGTTACACAACAATGTAATATGTTACATAATATTTGTCAAGTTCCGGACTTCAACGAAAATGTATATTTTAGAGAATGTTATAATTACTTTGTTTGAGGGAGTGATCCATTAGTCGGGAAAATAGACAGGATAGTGAAATAAGCAAATCGGGATTTATGGAGGGCTTATGGCTTTTGATTTTAAGAAAGAATATAAAGAGTTTTATTTGCCAAAAAATAAACCTGAGATTGTAAATGTTCCAAAAGCAAATTACATCGCAGTCAGAGGGAAAGGTAATCCAAATGAAGAAGGTGGGGCATATCAGCAGGCAATAAGCGTGCTATATGCTGTTGCCTACACTTTGAAGATGAGTTATAAGACGGATTACAAAATAAAAGGTTTTTTTGAATACATTGTTCCGCCACTTGAAGGATTCTGGTGGCAGGACAATGTAGTGGGTGTTGATTATGCAAATAAATCCGAGTTCAACTGGATTTCAGTCATTCGCTTACCTGACTTCATTACACAAAAAGATTTTGATTGGGCGGTTGAAACAGCGACAAAGAAGAAAAAGCTAGATTGTTCAACAGCAGAGTTCTTAACGATTGATGAGGGGCTGTGTGTTCAAATCATGCATCTGGGTTCTTTTGATGATGAACCGGCCACAGTTGCTTTATTGGACGATTATCTGGAGAAAAACGGATATGTAAATGATTTGACGGAGACGCGATTGCATCATGAAATTTATATGTCAGATGCAAGGAAGGTTCCTCCGGAAAAGTGGAAGACGGTTATCAGGCATCCAATAAAAAAGAAATAAGCAAATTC